>CAJMRR010000018.1 GCA_905215835.1 uncultured bacterium
TGAGGAGTCCCTGGAAAAGGGAGACGAGTACGGCGTGGGCAAGCGCGCCTTCCGTATCGACGTGCGCAAGAAGGTGCTCGGTGAGGGCAAGTACCCCGACGATATCGACGAGCTCGATCAGCCAGGCCTGACCTATGCCAGCGCCGTGCGCTCCAAGTATCCGCGCGCCCGTGTGCTCTCCATCGACACCTCCAAGGCCGAGGCCCTGCCCGGTGTGGTGGGCATCCTGCGCGCCGAGGACGTGCCGGTCAACCAGGTCGGCCACCTTATCCAGGACTGGGACGTCATGATCGCCCAGGGCGATATCACCCGCTGCGTGGGCGATGCCATCGTGCTGGTGGTTGCCGAGGACGAGGCGACGCTCGAGAAGGCCAAGAAGCTCGTAAAGATCGATTACGAGCCGCTGGAGCCCGTGCGCAACATCGCCGAGGCCAAGGCCGCCGACGCCCCGCGCCTGCATGACAGTTTCTTTGCTTTTGGCAACACGGTGGAGCTCAAGGACAACGTGTGCCAGAGCCGTCACGTGACGCGCGGCGACGCCGCCAAGGCGCTGGCGGAGAGCGCGTTCACCGTGACGCAGCGCTTTACCACGCCCTTTACCGAGCATGCCTTCTTGGAGCCCGAGTGCGCCGTCGCCTTCCCGTACAAGAACGGCGTCAAGGTGCAGTCGACCGACCAAGGTGCCTACGACACGCGCAAAGAGTGCGCCCACATGTTTGGCTGGGATAGCGAGCCCGAACGCGTGGTCGTCGAGACCATGCTCGTGGGCGGCGGCTTTGGCGGTAAGGAGGACGTGTCCATCCAGCACTTGGCCGCGCTCGCCGCATATAAGTTCCAGCGTCCTGTGAAGTGTAAGCTCACGCGTGCCGAGTCGCTCGCTTTCCATCCCAAGCGTCACGCCATGGACGGCACCTTTACACTGGGCTGCGACGCCGAGGGCAACTTTACCGGCCTGGATTGCGAGATCAACTTTGATACCGGCGCCTACGCGTCGCTGTGCGGCCCGGTGCTCGAGCGCGCCTGTACGCATGCCGTCGGCCCCTACAAGTACCAGAACACCGACATTCGCGGCTTTGGCTACTACACCAACAACCCGCCCGCCGGTGCGTACCGCGGCTTTGGCGTTTGCCAGTCCGAGTTTGCGCTCGAGAGCCTGATCGACCTGCTGGCCGAGAAGGTCGGCCTGGATCCGTGGGAGATCCGCTACCGTAACGCCATCGAGCCGGGCGAGGTTTTGCCCAACGGCCAGATTGCCGATTGCTCCACGGCACTGAAGGAGACGCTGCTCGAGGTCAAGGATGCCTACTACGCGCATCCCGGACACGCCGGTATCGCCTGCGCCATGAAGAACGCTGGCGTGGGCGTTGGCCTGCCCGATGCCGGCCGCTGCAAGATTCGCATCGAGAACGGCGTGGCCGTGGTCTATGCCGCCACGTCCGACATCGGCCAGGGCTGCAACACCGTCTTTTTGCAGGACGTTGCCGAGGCATGCGGCCTGTCGCTTCGCTGCATCGCCAACGGCGAGTGCTCCACCGAGAACGCTCCCGACTCCGGTACCACGTCTGGCTCGCGTCAGACGGTCGTGACTGGCGAGGCCGTGCGCGGCGCCGCTTTCCTGCTGCGCGATGCCATGCTTGACATCGAGGCCGGCAAGCCTGCACCCGATACTCCCGTGAGCGCGCATGGTGACGGCGTCAAGATCGAGTACGACGACGGTCGCGCTTATCAGCTGCGCACGCAGGAGCTCATCGCCGGCCAGGGTATGCATCCTCAGGATCCCGCGGCCGCCATCAAGGCGCTCGAGGGATGCGAGTTTGGCTACGTGTACCTGGAGCCGACCGACAAACTGGGTGCGGATGTTCCCAACCCCAAGAGTCACATCTGCTACGGTTTTGCTACGCATGTAGTCATTCTGGATGATGACGGTCGCGTGAGCGAGGTCTATGCCGCGCACGATTCCGGCAAGGTGGTCAACCCCATCTCCATCCAGGGTCAGATCGAAGGCGGTGTGCTCATGGGTATGGGCTATGCGCTTACCGAGGACTGGCCGCTCAAGGACTGCGTACCCCAGGCAAGGTACGGTACGCTCGGGCTGTTCCGTGCGCCCGAAATACCGGATATCCACGCCATCTACGTGGAGAAGGACGAGCTGCTGCCCGTGGCATACGGCGGCAAGGGCATCGGCGAGATCGCAACGATCCCCACGGCGCCCGCCGTACAGAACGCCTATCGCGCATTTGACGGCAAGCTGCGCCCGGATCTGCCCATGGTGGATACGCCCTACAGCCGCGTCCGTCGCCGCGGGTAGGGTAGGGTGCGGACAGCATTGCTGACGGGCTGTTCGCGCTCAACACCAACTGCATATGCTGCGCCTTTGGCCCCGGCTCCATCGCGAGCCGGGGCCTTTTGTTTGGAGCGGAAACTGCATCCCAGAATTGGCGTTCAGAATGGGATGCGCTTTCCGGTAGAGCCTCTGGCGGAAACAGCGTCCCGGAATCATGCCTCAGAGTGGGATGCGCTTTCCGTTAACCGCTCACTTGGAAAGCGCATCCCAGTTTGAGTGTTTATTCCGGGATGCGGTTTCCGCTGAAGGACTCAACCGGAAAGCCTGTCCAGCTCTGAGACGGGATTCCGGGACACGCTTTCCGCCAGGCCCGCCATCCGGAAAGTGCGTCCCGTTTTGAGCGTCCAGGCTGGGACGCGCTTTCCGTTGGCGTGGCCGTTGGGAAAACGCGGCCCAGATAGGGGGGATGCGATTCGGCGATGCTTGGCCTAACAGCTCCTACAGGTCCACCTCGTTGAGCCATGTCGGTAGAGCGGTCTGCCGGATGCCTGCCGTCTGCAGCTTTTTGGCGAGCATTCCTGCCGAGCGGACCTCGTTCATGGTAAAGCGCAGCAGAGGGTGGCCGTAGAGCGATAGGTGCGCTTCGCGCTGTCGTTCGGCAACGAGCGCCTCGGCGGTGGTGCGTCCGGCCAGCATGGTCTGGTCGGTATATTTGATGAGCCCGTCGAGCTCGCCCAGCGTGAGTTCCCGCGCCTGGCGCTCCCAGGCAAAGTCCGTTCGTATGGGCTTGGCCGAATCGAAGGGGTCCGTCAGCTCGTATTGAAGCCAGTCGGGCGCAAAGCCCGTCTCGATCATGACGGCTCGGGCGACCGATTCCCCGCCGCTCTCGGCGCGGGCGTCGGCATATCGAAGCGTTGTGAGGGCGGTGCGAATCGCACGACCATTGCGGGCAGTCGCTCGTTGCTCAACGGCCTCCATCAGCTGTTCCCGCGCAAGGCCGAGCTTTGAGATCGCCGAATCGGCAATGGGCATGCCGTCGGCAAAACCAGTCTGCAGCAGGCAATCTGTGGCCGTTTGAATGGGCGGCGTTACCGATATGCCGGCTCTGCGTATTGCTCCGGCTGGCTCAATCTGGTGTCGCTGAATATGTGCGCCCGGACGAGCCGACGGCTTTGTCGAGCTGCAAACATGCACGACGTTCAGGTGTCGCCACGAGACCTCGAGCCCCAGCAGGCAAGCTGCCGAAAACGAGCAGAACGTCCAATCGGGATGGATGATCGCAAGGGCGCGGATAATCTCGCAATGGCGTTGCGCTCGGTTGAGTTCATCCCAGCGCGTTTTTCGCGCAAACAACCCCGGCATGGGCGAGACAACCGTGCCGCCGGTGCGCCGAAGGAGCGCTTTTCGGATCGCCGTGCTCGGGGGAATCAGGCAGCGCCCCTCTTGTTCGGCTTGAGTGAGCAGTTGGTCGATGAGCTGGTCATTGCAATGGGTCATGAGCTACCGCCTCCTTTTGGGTAGCAAAAACGTATCAGCTGGAACTTGCCGCTCAGCTGACCAAAAGCTGACCAAAATCTAACCATGCAGGTAGATGACCTGCTTTTGGCGACATATTTCTTGTTTGAATCGGTGGGCGGTAATCGGCGACCGTGAACGGTAGCTGGATATGAAGTCTTGGTAAGTTTCGGGACGTGTACTTTTTGAAAAAGAGCATTCTATCTGCTGTTTTGTGTTTCTGGATCGCATATTTGAAGGTATGTGATAAGGGCGGCGGACTGTTGCCTTGTATCTGCGGAAACTGTGACCCGGAATTGCCACTCGGAACGAGACAAGCTTTCCGAAACGGTCCACGTGCGGCGGTGTATCGCCCCTTTTCGTGCGCCGCTTGTCGAATTACGTTATAGCTAGCTATATTATAGGAAGGTATAATATAGCTAGCTATAACGCAAAGGAAGGATGGCCCTATGTTTATCGGAAGAACGGCGGAAATGTCCGAGCTCAATCGACTGTATGGCACGGGCTCCTTTGAGATGCCTGTGATTTACGGCCGCCGTCGCGTGGGCAAAACGCGTCTTATCACAGAGTTCATCCAAGGCAAGAAGGCTATTTACTTTCAAGCTCGTCGTACCAATGCAGAGGCAAACCTGCACGGCTTTAGCCAGGCGATACTTGCGGGTTCGGTTGGTGCTGCAGGCGTGTCGTTTCGTAGTTTTGACGAGGCGTTTGATGCATTGGCCACCATGGCTCGCGCGGAACGTTTGATTGTCGTGATTGACGAGTATCCCTATCTCGCCCAATCGAATCCCGAGATCAGCTCGTTGCTGCAAGATAAGATCGATCACTTGTACAAAGAGACCAAGCTCATGCTTATCCTGTGCGGGTCGTCGCTTTCGTTCATGGAAGAGCAGGTTTTGGGCTACGAGAGCCCGCTATACGGTAGGCGCACGGCCCAGTTTAAGATCATGCCGCTCGATTTTACGACGACCCTCGGCCTGTGGCAGAGCATGGGTCGCGAAGACGCTGCGGTTTGCTATGGCATGACGGGCGGCATTCCTGCATATATCGAGAAAGTCGATCCTGCCGCACCGCTCAAGGACAACATCAAACGTCTTTTTCTTACTCCTACGGGCTATCTCTTTGAGGAGCCGAGTAACCTGCTATTACAAGAGTGCCGCAATCCCGAGCAATATGATGCGATCGTGCAAGCAATTGCTCAGGGGCGCTCGAAGATCTCGGAGATTGCGAGCTCTACAGGAATCCCTGCGAGCAACGTAAAGAGCTATGTGGATAAGCTGGCGTCGCTTGGGATTGTCGAGCGCGAGCTGCCCCTAAACGAGACGAGCAATAAGCGAGCCGTGTATCTGCTGAGCGATCAGATGTTTAGGTTCTGGTACAAGTTTGTTCCGCAGAACATCGGGCTGATTCAAAACGATATGGCTGAGATGGCGTATAAGCGCATTGAGCCGCACGTATCGGATTACATGGGTACGGTCTTTGAGCTTATATGCAGACAATACGTGTACGAACTCGCGCGCGCGGGTGAGCTCGATTTGGTTCCGGCGAGCGTCGGGCGCTGGTGGGGGACGGATAATCGCACGCATACGCAGGAAGAAATCGACTTGATTATTGACGATGGCGAGGGCACTGCGCTGTTTGCGGAGTGCAAATGGCGCAATGAACCGGTAGGCGAGGATGTTCTGGAAAAGCTCGTGTACCGAAGCGAGCTCTTTAGGCGGCGGCATAAAAGCTACGTGATCTTCTCGAAGCGTGGCTTTACGCAGGGATGTCGGGATGCTGCGGATAGTAGGGGAGACGTCAAGCTGATCTCGTTTGCCGAGATGTGCGAGCGGGGATAATGAAGCGCGTCCTGATTTGATGCTGGGAATGGGATGTGCTTTCCTTTTGCGACTTTTGGCGGAAAGTGCGTTCCAGATTTCGGCTTCAGAATGGGATGCCGTTTCCGGATCGGCCCTCAGGCGGAAACTACGACCCGGAATTTGGCTCCAAAACGGGATACGCTTTCCCGGTGGCATCTCTAGCGGAAACTGCATCCCGGAATGAGCTCGGAACGGGACACGCTTTCCCATCGGGGCTTCAAACGGAAACCGTGTCCCGGAATCGAGCCTCAGGGTGGGACGCATTTTCCGGTAGAGGCCTGGGACGGAAGGCGTGTCCCAGAATCCGGCTAATCCGATGGCCAGGTGGTTGAGCGAGCGGGCTCCGAGGGTCCATTACTGAAAATTCATTTGTTAAACCTGGCAACCGTGGGTAGAATAAAGTCGACGGCAGCCCAAGGGTGATAGCTGGGCAGCGCCGTTACTTAGTTCAAGGGGTCAATGCCTTAACGGCGTCGACCCCTCTTCTTTTGCTTCGTACGCTGCTTAAGTGCCTCGGAAAGTCCGATAAGCGCCGTGAGGAGCGAGACCAAAGCGGTCAGGAGCTTCACGAAATCAATCAGATCGGTCATGGGCATCACCTCCCGTCGCATGGAGGGCGCTGCCCGGCACATGGAACTGCCGTCAACAACTGCCATTCTATCAAAGCGCGGTCATAAATACGAATATATGTTCGATAAAAACAGCAACGTGATTCCCTCGAATAGCAGCCTTTCGTAAGGGCGGCAGAAGACGGCGCTGGGCGATTGGGGATAGACGCGCAGGTCTTCGTCACCGAAAGCCCGTTTGATTAACCAGCCCTCTGTAGGTACACTGCATATTGATGGGCCCGGGATGACCGCTGATTCAAGTCACCGGGCCTAAATCTTTTTCATCCATTTGAATAGAGTGGGCGGCGCTCTTGGGGTCGACTGTATGGCGTGTGCCTGGCGCATGGTATTACGCCCCGCTTTTGTGTCCGCACGGGCGCCTATCCTTACGGCAATGTAGCCGCTTATGTAACAAGCGGCAGTTGACGGAGAAAGGCCCTAACCGTGTCAGCTGAAAAAGATGCCGGGTATCTCGGCTATCGATACGACAAACTTTGCGCGCCAGATCGTGCTGGACTTTGAGTTTGCGCCGGTGCCAAAGCAGCGCCAGCGCCGTGGGCTGCGCAACGAGATTATTGAGGTCGGCGCCGTCAAGCTCGATTACCACGGCAACGTTATGGGCGAGTTCTCGCAGTTTGTGCAGACGGAATTTACCGAAGGCGTTGCGTTTCCCGTCCGCGAGCTTACGGGGATATCGGCCGTGGACACCGCGATGGCCGATCCGCTCTATGTGGTGATCAAAAGGCTCAGCGATTGGATCAGTCGCTACTCCGCCCAGGTGGTTTGCTGGAGCGGGACGGACCGTCGACAGCTTTTGACCGAGTGCCAGGCAAAGCACATCGACCTTTCCGCTTTTCCTACGGATTGGGCCGACTTGCAGGCGTTTTACACCTCGATCATGGACGTGGGCAGCCACGGGTGCGTCTCTTTGAGTGACGCGGCAACGTGGTTTGGTTTTAACGCAAGCTTTATGCCGGTGAGCTTGTGTTCGATGCCACTTGTCGAGGCTGAGTGCAGGTCGGCGACTTGCTCGATGCCTGAGTTGCCCTTCGATCAGTTCTTGTCGAGCTCCTTTGGGCGGGAGAGGCAGCGATCTAGATATCCGCTCTTGGCATATGAGACAAGAAGCCCGTAAGACTGTGGCAATGTCAAAAGGCATACACAAGTGTCAGTCTTTTGACATCGTATGATTTTGGGGAGTGGCGTGCAGCGATCGCGCGCCACCATGACGGCGTAAGTGTTTGCTTTCGTTGTAGAATCTAACGATATGAGCATCCCGGTTGCTCCAGTGCTTCGATGCTCTGGTCTTTAGCGCCTTTCGTTCAGTGGAGGACTGACCGCAAGCGGCGTAAACAAGAAAGGGGACAATCGCAAATGAAAGCAACCGAGGCAAATCTACTCGACCTTATGGGCGTGGCGAAGATGCAGTTCGTCATTCCCGTGTACCAGCGAGTTTACTCGTGGAGTGTAAAAGAGTGCGAGGTGCTTTGGGATGACGTCATGCGAGCGGGTCGTGATGGCGTATCGCACTTCGTGGGGTCAATGCTTTATATCCCCGAGTCCGAGAGCTCTGCCACGAGCATTTCGCGCGTGCTTCTGATTGACGGACAGCAGCGCATGACGACGTTTTCGTTGATGATTGCAGCTTTGGCTGACTATTTGGAGAGCAACCCCGACAAGGCTGGCTTCCTTGGCGACCTCAAAATCTCGGCGCTGAGGAAAAATTACCTCTTTAACGATGACGACTACAACGGTCTGGCACGCTACAAGCTGGTGCTCTCGCAGGACGATAAAGAGACGCTGTTCTCCATCGTGTCTGGGGCTCCCGTGCCAGATGAAAAATCGGATCGCATTGTCGAAAACCATGCGTTCTTCCGTGAAAAGATGCACGGGAAATCATTCGACCCCGCAAGGCTTTGGGCGGGGCTAAACCGCGTGCAGGTCATCGACACTAAGCTCACCGCTGGCGTTGATAATGCCCAGCTCATATTTGAGTCCATGAACTCCAAGGGCAAGCCGCTAACGCCCATTGACCTCATCCGTAACTACGTTCTAATGTCGCTTCCCAACGACGAACAGACCAAGCTTTATGAGGGTTATTGGCATCCACTCGAGTGCTTGTTCGGAAAAGGCGGCGAGGACGAGTTCAATGCATTTATCTGGTACTGGCTGTGGCTTAAAGTTCCCAATAGGATGCCGAAGGAGAACGAGGCCTACTACGAGTTTAAGCGCTATTTCGCCGACGACTACGATGGTGACACCGAGGGCCTGCTTAAGGAGCTGCGCGGGTATGCACATAGATACGCCAGTCTGTTCCTTGGTAAGGAGAAGGACGACGGACTGCGCCGAGTGTTCGGCAGAATCGTAAGCCTCGACGTGAAGCAGATAAGGCCCCTCTTAATGTTGCTTTATTCGGTTTACGAGGGGAATGGACTAGACCGCAATGCGTTTTTACGTATCTGCGAGACTATCGAGTCGTTTCTGTTCAGGCGAGCGGTTTGCGGCAGACTTACCACGGGCCTAAATAATTTCTTTGCCGGCATGTATCGCAA
The DNA here is from genome assembly GCA_905215835.1 of uncultured bacterium. Taxonomy (GTDB): domain Bacteria; phylum Actinomycetota; class Coriobacteriia; order Coriobacteriales; family Coriobacteriaceae; genus Collinsella. The sequence continues at coordinate 8,822 of CAJMRR010000018.1, forward strand.
TCTCGAGCAGCAGGACGATATCGAGGAGTACGTTACGGCGATGCTCCTTATCCACAGCAGCGGTATGACCGCATACTTTCCGACAGACGAGCATTTTGTCGAGGAGTTTAAGACGCGTGACTGCTACAACCGCTTCTCTAAAAAGCGCTATTACCTGGAACGCATGGAGAACTGGCACCACCCGAAGGAGTCCATCTCAGCCGACGATTACCAGATCGAGCACATCATGCCCCAGACGATCGATGATGAGCACGGCTGGAAGGAATCGCTTGGTGAGAACTGGGAAGACGTCCACGACAGGCTGTGCAACAACTTGGGAAATCTTACGCTGACGGGATACAACCAGGAGTACTCAAACCGGTCGTTCTCGGACAAGCTCAATCTGCCTGACGTCGGATTTAAGTGCAGCCCGCTCTACCTAAACAAATCGATTGTCTCGCATGAAAAATGGGGTGAGGAAGAGATTGGGCAGCGCGCGGACGAGCTGGCGAAAGAAGCGTGCGAGATATGGAAGTATCCCGACCTCCCGGCAGACGTCGTCGACAAGTACCGTCCTTCTCGCGGGGAGTCTGACGAGGCGCCTATTTGGACTCTGCAGGAGAATCACCCCACTTTTGCCGAAGGCGGACTCAACCAGAAGCTTTTCGATGAGGTGCGCGAGTCTGTTCTGAGTGGTAATCCTTCGTGGGAGTCCTATATAGCCAAGTACTATGTAGGACTCAGGTCGGGCAAGCGAAAACTGCATGCCGTGCTAGAAGGCAGGACCAGCAACGGTGGTTGGATCGCCGTTGGCCTGGCAAAGAGCGTGGACGACCTAATTGATCCAGAGGACATGTGTCAGGACAAACGCGCACAGGGCGGATTTGGCCCGGGCTTACCCACTTACGTTGCGCTTCGGAACGCCGATGACATTCCTGCGGTGCTCGATCTCATAAAGCAGTGCTAGGTTGAAGGCCGGGAATCTAATTCCCGGCCCTTGCCAGCTCAAAATCGTCGATGGCCCATTCGCCCGTCTACGCCCCCACAATCCCGCGAGTCGCTTGATTTGGTTTACGGCCCTCAGTTTTCGGCATCTGTTACTCGTCGTCTCCGTCGTTGGGGTCGCCCTTGAGGGTGTTGATGTCCAGGTACTGGTTATCGTCCTCTTTTTGCTGGGTTTCCGACTCCGCTTGGGTGGGGCCGCGGAACAGCTGGAATCCCTCAAACGCAATGACGCCGAGCAGGGCGATGATAATGGCGATAAAGGCAACCTTGACTGCCTGCGGAAATTCCGAGAAACGCAGCGCCTTTTCCTCGGCGTAATAATCGGCGAAGCGCTCTTCGCCCGTGCTTTTGGTATACGCCGGTGCGGACGCGGCCTCCGGGTCATATTCCGGTGCAGGCGTGGCAGCGTACGGATCGTTGAGATAATCGCTCGATGCGGTGCCATAATCCTCGGTCTCGATGCGACCGTTGCCAGCATAGCCATCGGAATAATCGGAATATGCCACACCGCCCTCATAGTCCGCGGCGCTCGTGTTGGCGGCAAAAAGCGGGTTAACTGGAACGTCGAGCGCCGGCATGCCGGTAGAGGTCTCATCCAGATCGGCTGCAGCCCAGGAATCGTAGGCAACCTGATGGACAACGGGCTCATCGAGCCTTGCGACCGGAGGCTTGCGTGCCGCAGGAACGGGCAACTGCTGGGCGCTGTACATAACGGTGCTGTCGGCCGATTTGCCCTGCGTCGCTGCAGCGAGAAATGCCGCCGTCTCGGACGGGTCGCTTGCGGGGCGGGGAGCGGGCGTGGGCGCCGAAGTGGGTGCGGGCGACTGCGCAGGAGTCGGCGCAGATGCGGGCTTAGGCGCAAGTGCGGGATTGGGACTTGACGGGCGAGCCCCGCCGCTCATGAGTTCGTCGGCGGTCCACGGGCGATCATTCATCACGTCGTCAAGGCTCAGCGAAAACAGGTCGTCTTCACTCTCATCGAACATGCGGTGCACATGTCCACCAATTGCCGGAATCAATCCACGACCGGTGCATGATGCCTTGCTCAACGCCATTCTGTTCCATCCTTTCGAAATACTAATGACATCGATTATATGGAACTTCCCAAGCGGCTCGGTCTTGGATTCGTGCTTTCCAGAACTCGCGCCCAAAAGGGGAGGGGCAATCCAGGCGAGTGCCTACTTGTCGCCGGCCGCCGCCTTGGCCTCATTGAGGTAGCTATAGAAGCTGTACTTGGAGATGCCAAAGAACTCGCAGGCGCGCTCGCTCGACTTGGAAATGAGGAAGGCGCCGCGACGGTCGAGGTAGCCAATGGCACGAATGCGCTCGTCTTTGGTCATGAGCGCCGCGGGCTTGCCCACAAACTGCTCGCACTCGTGCAGCAGGTCCTCGAGCAGGTCGCCGATGTTCTTGGTAATGGGCTCGGGCTCGGTATAGCCCGTGCCGCCGGTGCCGGTAAAGGCGTCGAGCGAACGCTCAAAAGCCTTCATAAGCGTAATGTCAAAGTTGATGCCCAAAATACCGACGGGCTTGCCCTCGTCGTTGCGGATAAAGATGGTAGAGGACTTGAGCAGCTTGCCATCGGTGGTTTTGGTGAGGTATGGCTCGCGGTCGTGTACGTCGGTGGCGCCCTCGTGCATGGACTCAAACACGATATGGCTGGGGCCGTCACCCAGTTTGCGCCCGCTGACGTGGCCGTTTTCGATCACTACGATGGAGTGGTCCACGTCCTCGGTCTCCAGATCGTGGACGACGACTTCGCAGTTGGGGCCAAATTGGAGCGCCAGACCGTGTGCGAGGCGCTTGTAAAACTCAATCTGTGCGGGGGTCATGGGTACCTTCCTAAAAATTAGTTTGGGCTCACTGTGCCATAAACCACACATGACCGCAAACAAATCCATCAACAAGGCAATTCATGACCGTTCGGCGGCGAAAAAGTACCGATTACGGCAACAAACAATTCGTTAGATATACCAATCAAAAAGTGTGATAGAACATTACTAACAAACTTTTTGTTTGGCATCCACATAAAAGTTCAGTCGCATGAATGGGAATGGGCTGAAACGCGTATGCGGGGGCCGGCAAGAGAGGACTTAAGGAGTTCACCGTATGGCCGATAAGATCCAGTGGGCGGGCAACACGATGCCCAAGAGCGATGACAAGCACTTGGGAATCATGAGCCTCGACCACGTGAAGAAGGCCCGCGCCTTCCACCAGTCGTTCCCTCAATATACCGTCACCCCGCTTGCCCGCCTGGACGGTCAGGCTGCGCGCTTGGGTCTGTCCAACCTGTGCGTTAAGGACGAGAGCTATCGCTTTGGCCTCAACGCCTTTAAGGTTCTGGGCGGATCGTTTGCCATGGCCAACTACATTGCCGACGAGACCGGCAAGGACGTTGCCGAGTGCACCTTCGATTACCTGACCTCCGATCAGCTTGCCAAGGACTTTGGCCAGGCCACCTTCTTTACCGCTACCGACGGCAATCATGGCCGCGGCGTGGCATGGGCTGCCAACAAGCTGGGCCAGAAGGCCGTCGTTCACATGCCCAAGGGTTCCACCAAGCCCCGCTTCGATAACATCGCCGCCGAGGGCGCAACGGTGACCATCGAAGAGGTCAACTACGACGAGTGCGTGCGCATGGCCGCCGCCGAGGCCGACGCCTGCGAGCGCGGCGTCATCGTTCAGGACACCGCCTGGGAGGGCTACGAGAAGATTCCGTCCTGGATCATGGAGGGTTACGGCACCATGGCTTCCGAGGCTGCCGAGCAGCTGCGCGAGATGGCCATCAACCGCCCGACGCACGTGTTTGTCCAGGCTGGCGTGGGTTCGCTCGCCGGCGCCGTGGTGGGCTACTTCACCAACCTGTATCCCGATAACCCGCCCACCTTCGTCGTGGTTGAGTGCGCGCCTGCCGCCTGCCTGTACAAGGGCGCTGCCGCCGGCGACGGCGACCCGCGCATCGTGGATGGCGACATGCCCTCCATCATGGCCGGTCTGTGCTGCGGCGAGCCCAACATTCTGGGCTGGGATATCCTGCGCAACCACACCACCGCCTTCGTGTCCTGCCCCGACTGGGTCACCGCTCGCGGCATGCGCACCCTGGGCGCTCCCGAGAAGGGCGACCCGCGCGTCATCTCCGGCGAATCCGGCGCTGTGACCACCGGCCTGGTCGAGACCCTCATGCTCGATCCTGAGTACGCCGAGCTCAAGGAACTCATCGGCCTGGACAAGACGAGCTCCGTGCTCTGCTTCTCCACCGAGGGCGACACCGATCCGGATCAGTACCGTCGCATCGTCTGGGAGGGCGAGTATCCGACTTGCTAGCAGGATGACCTGTCCGGGTGGCGGAGCATATGTTTGCTCCCTGCTCGAACAGTCCTGCTCGCACGGAGAGCACATTAAGTGCTCTCCGGCTCGTGCGGAACTCGCGACGGAGCAAACATATGCTCCGCCACCCTACGTTTACTTGCTTGCCGGGCGCTCGACCTCACGCTGCTTGGCACAAGTGATCTATCTGAAAGAAATCCACCTGTAGGTAAACCCTTGTAGAAAGGTTGACTGTTATGACTAAGGAACTCGATTTCGAGGCAATTAAGGCTGCTGCGGAGTCCCACCGTGCTGATATGACGCGTTTTCTTCGCGCAATGATTAGCCATCCCTCTGAGTCCTGCGAGGAGGGCGAGGTTGTCGCTTGCATCAAGGCCGAGATGGAGAGCCTTGGCTATGACGAGGTCAAGGTCGACGGCCTGGGCAACGTCATGGGCTTTATGGGCGAGGGCGACAAGATTATCGCCATCGACTCTCACATCGACACCGTCGGCATCGGCAACATCGAGAACTGGGATGCCGATCCCTATGAGGGCTACGAGACCGACGAGATCATCTACGGCCGCGGTGGCTCCGACCAGGAGGGCGGCATGGCTTCTGCTACCTACGCTGCCAAGATGATGAAGGACATGGGCCTCATCCCCGAGGGCTACAAGATCATGGTCGTCGGCACCGTCCAGGAAGAGGACTGCGACGGCATGTGCTGGCAGTACATCTACAACAAGGACGGCATTAAGCCCGAGTTCGTCATTTCCACCGAGCCCACCGACGGCGGCATCTATCGCGGTCACCGCGGCCGCATGGAGATCCGCGTCGACGTTCACGGCACCTCCTGCCACGGCTCCGCTCCCGACCGCGGCGACAACGCCATTTACAAGATGGCCGACATCATCGCCGACGTCCGCGCCCTCAACAACAACGGCTGCGATGAGTCGACCGACATCAAGGGCCTCGTCAAGATGCTCGACCCCAAGTACAACCCCGAGCACTTCGAGGACGCCCGCTTCCTGGGCCGCGGCACCTGCACCGTCAGCCAGATCTTCTACACCAGCCCCAGCCGCTGCGCTGTCGCTGACTCCTGCGCCATCTCCATCGACCGTCGCATGACCGCCGGTGAGACCTGGGAGTCCTGCCTGGACGAGATCCGTAACCTGCCGGCCGCCAAGAAGTACGGCGACGACGTGAAGGTCTCCATGTACATGTACGACCGTCCGTCCTGGACCGGCGAGGTCTACGAGACCGAGGCTTACTTCCCCACGTGGATCAACAAGGAGACCGCTCCGCACGTCAAGGCCCTCGTCGACGCCCACAAGGCCATGTTTGGTGACGAGCGCATCGGCTGCGAGCCCAGCATGGACAAGCGTACCGGTCGCCCGCTGTGCGACAAGTGGACCTTCTCCACGAACTGCGTTTCCATCCAGGGTCGCTATGGCATCCCCTGCGTCGGCTTTGGCCCGGGTGCCGAGTCTCAGGCTCACGCTCCCAACGAGGTCACCTACAAGGACGACCTGGTCACCGCTGCCGCCATGTACGTGGCTGCCCTGAACCTCTACGATCCGAGCCAGGCCGATGGCGATGCCACCGTGTTCCGCGCCGGTCTGACCAACAACAAGATCGACTAGTCCCATTCCTCGATTTTGTTGAGCCGGGGGCCGCTCGTGTCCCCGGCACCCCTGTTGACTTGGGGCCCGCGGTCGTTATCTCCCATGCTTCCTCAACGGTGGCGGGTCCTCGTCATGGTGCTCTGCATGTTCTGGCCACACGCGCATGCCGGAGCACATCTACTCATTGCGATCGTTTCATCTTTAGAAAGGACATTTCCATGGACGCTAAGTTTACCGAGCTCGTCGAGCAGCTGAACGGCCTCGATTTTAAGGGTATGTACGGCAGCGACTTCCTGCACACCTGGGACAAGACCACCGATGAGCTCAAGGCTCTCTACATCGTCGCCGACGCCCTGCGCGAGCTGCGCGAGAACAACGTCTCGTCCAAGATCTTCGACTCGGGTCTGGCCGTCTCCCTGTTCCGCGACAACTCCACCCGTACGCGCTTCTCCTTCTCTAAGGCCGCCAACCTGCTCGGCCTTGAGCTGCAGGACCTGGACGAGAAGAAGTCCCAGATCGCCCACGGCGAGACCGTCCGCGAGACCGCTACCATGATCTCCTTTATGGCCGACGTCATCGGCATCCGCGATGACATGTACATCGGCAAGGGCGACGCCTATATGGCCGAGGTCTCCGAGTCCGTGCAGCAGGCCTACGAGGATGGCGTTCTGGATCACCGTCCCACGCTCATCTCTCTGCAGTCCGATTCCGACCACCCCACGCAGTCTTCTGCCGACATGCTCTACCTCATCAACGAGTTTGGCGGCCTCGAGAACCTCAAGGGCAAGAAGGTTGCCGTCACCTGGGCCTACTCGCCCTCTTACGGCAAGCCGCTGTCCTGCCCGCAGTCGCTGATCAGCCTGCTGCCCCGTTTTGGCATGGACGTCACCCTGGCCCACCCCGAGGGCTACGACCTCATGCCCGAGGTCGTCGAGCGCGCCAAGGGCTACGCCGCCGAGTCCGGCACCACCTTTAAGCAGGTCAACACCATGGCCGAGGCCTTCGAGGGCGCCGACATCGTGATCCCCAAGAGCTGGGCTCCGTTTGCCGCCATGGAGAAGCGTACCAACCTGTACGCCGAGGGCGACGACGCCGGCATCGCAGCGCTCGAGAAGGAGCTGCTTGCCCAGAACGCTACCCATCAGGACTGGTGCTCCACGACCGAGCTCATGGAGAAGACTGCCAACGGCCAGGACACCATCTTTATGCACCCGCTGCCCGCCGACATCTCCGGTGTCTCCTGCGAGCACGGCGAGGTCAACGCCGACGTCTTCGACATGCACCGCGTGGGCATGTACAAGGAGGCCAGCTACAAGCCGTACGCCATCGCAGCCATGATGTTCCTGCAGAAGGTTGCCGATCCCGCCGCTACCCTCAAGGCCCTCGACGAGCGCAACACCGCCCGTTGGCTCCAGGCCTAAAGCCGGGCTGAGAAATGGCTAAGCGTATCGTTGTCGCCCTGGGCGGAAACGCCCTCGGCGCCAACCTTCCCGAGCAGATGGAGGCCGTCAAGACGACTTCCAAGGCTATCGTCGACCTGATCGAGGAGGGCAACGAGGTCGTCGTCGTGCATGGCAACGGTCCCCAGGTGGGCATGATCGCCAACGCGATGGCTGAGCTCACGCGCTCTAATCCTCAGAAGTACGTTCCCTGGCCCTTGTCCGTTTGCGGCGCCATGAGCCAGGGCTACATTGGCTATGACCTGCAAAATGCGCTGCGCGAGGAAATGCTCGACCGCAATATCGACAAGGGTGTCGCCACCGTGCTCACCCAGGTCGAGGTTGCGGCAGACGACCCGGCCTTTGCCGACCCGGTCAAGCCGATTGGTCCGTGGATGAGCGAGGCCGAGGCCAAGGAGCTGGAGGCCGACCGCGGCTACCAGTTCATCCACGACGAGAAGCAGGGCTTCCGTCGCGTGGTTGCCTCGCCCAAGCCCGTGAACATCGTCGAGCTCGACACCATCAAGTCGCTCGTCGAGTCCAACCACGTGGTGATCTCCTGCGGCGGTGGCGGTATTCCCGTCACCAAGGCCCAGGGCAACCACCTTAAGGGCGCTGCCGCCGTCATCGATAAGGACTTTGCGGCCGAGAAGCTCGCCGAGCAGCTCGACGCCGATGCCCTGATTATCCTGACGGCCGTGGAGAAGGTTGCCATTGGCTTTGGCACCGACCACGAGCAGTGGCTCGACACGCTGACCGCGGCTGACGTAAAGCGTCTGTCCGAGGCCAACGAGTTCGGTCGTGGCTCCATGCTGCCCAAGGTTCAGGCCGCCTCGACGTTTGCCGAGAGCAAGCCGGGCCGCACGGCGCTCATCACGCTGCTCGAGAAGGCGCGTGACGGTCTTGCCGGCAAGACCGGTACCACGTTTACCGGCGACGCTGAGTAGGCATATCTGCACCATTGAGGAGGGTGCCCTGCGTCGCGGGGTGCCCTCCTTTGTGCTATGGAGAGCCAAGGGTCGTTCGCTGGAAAACGAGTGCGTGCCTGTTCCGACGGAGTGTGAGCTTGGTATGGTGGGTATAGCAACTATGGTGTCCAAAGCAGCCAGGGGAGGTTTGCGGAGATGAAACTCGGTTGCGTCATTATGGCTTCGGGCGAGGGCAAGCGGTTTGGCTCTAACAAGATGCTTGCCGATATCTATGGCGAGCCGCTGATTGCCCGGACCATCGATTCGGTTCCCCAGGGCTTTGACGCCGTGGTTTCGACGCGTTGGCCCGAGGTCGCCCAGATTTGCGAGGAAAAGCATTGCCCGTGCGTGCTGCACGATGGCGAGCTGCGCAGCGAAAGCGTCCGTGCGGGCCTTTCGTGGGGAGTCGAACGCAACTGGAAAGGTTGCCTCTTTTTGCCGGGCGACCAGCCGCTCGTGAGTTCGGATTCTTTTGAGGCCATGGTTCGTGCATTTGACGAGCGCGGCCGCAAGCATCCGGTGCGTCTTGCGTGCAACGGTGAGCCTTCGAGCCCGGTGCTCTTTCCGGCGGAACTGTTCGATGCACTCATACGTCTTGAGGGCAAGGACGGCGGGGGCTCGATTCTCAAAGGTCGCGTCGACGTTGCACTGATCGAAGCGCGTGCCTACGAGCTGTGGGATGTCGATACCGCCAAGGGACAGCGACGCATAGCGGAGCATATTGCCGCCTGCTCGTATTTTGATCGCGTGGCCGACTGCATCAATCAATAAGGAGCAATTATGATCATCATCAAAAACGGCGCGCTCGTGACGCCCCAGGGGCTTCGCCGCGCCGATCTTGCCATGGAGGGCGACAAGATTGTGCGGATTGCCGCGGCGATTGAGCCGGGCGAGGGCGATACCGTCGAGGACGCCGCGGGCTGCTGGGTATTCCCCGGCTTTATCGACGGCCACACGCACATGCAGTGCTGGACTGGCATGGATTGGACAGCGGATAGCTTTGAGACCGGTACGCGTGCGGCTGCCTGCGGCGGTACGACGACCATCGTGGACTACGCGACGGCCGATCGCGGCGTGACCATGCCCGATGCCTTGGCCGAGTGGCATCGCCGCGCCGACGGAACCTGCACGGCAAACTACGCGTTTCATATGGCACTCGCCGAGTGGAATGAGCGCAACCGCGCCGATCTTTCGGCCGTGCGTGAGGCGGGCGTGTCGTCGTTTAAGACCTACTTTGCCTACGACCATCTGCGCCTGGACGATGCCGAGACGCTCGAGGTGCTGGAGGAGCTCAAGCGCGTGGGCGGTATCCTGTGCGTGCATTGCGAGAACGGTACGCTGGTGAATGATCTGCAGAAGCGCGTGTACGAGCAGGGGATTCATGGGCCCGAGGGGCATGCGCTCAGCCGTCCGGACGTGTGCGAGGGTGAGGCCGTGAGCCGCCTGCTGTATCTGGCGCACCTGGCCGGCGACGCTCCGGTCAACGTGGTGCACCTTTCGACCAAGCTGGGGCTCGAGGCCATCCGTGCTGCCAAAGCGCGCGGGCAGAAGAATATCTATGTCGAGACCTGCCCCCAGTATCTGATGCTCGACGACACCTGTTATCTGGAGCAGGGCGAGGACGGCTTTGCGGGCGCCAAGTATGTGATGAGCCCGCCGCTGCGCCATGCCGGTGACCGTGCCGCGCTGCGCGAGGCGCTTGTGGCCGGCGAGATCGATACTATCGCCACCGACCACTGCAGCTTTAACCTGCACGGGCAAAAGGACCGCGGGCGTGACGATTTCCGCGCGATTCCCAACGGCGGGCCCGGCGTGGAGCATCGTCCCGTCGCGATTGCCACGAGCTTTGAGGGCCAGCTGGGTCCTGAGGATCTGTGCCGCTTGATGAGCGAGAACCCGGCGCGCGTTTTTGGCATGTATCCGCGCAAGGGCTGTCTTGCCGAGGGTGCCGATGCCGACGTGTGCGTGTGGGATCCTTGCGCGCGTTGGACGATCAGCGCCGCGACGCAGCATCAGGCCGTGGACTACACGCCGCTCGAGGGCTTTGAGGCGCATGGTCGCGCCAAGGCCGTGTTTGTGAACGGTGTGCTGGCGGCGCGCGATGGCGAGCCCACCGGAGTCCAGCCCGGCCGCTACGTGCCTCGCTAGCAGGGGGAGTGCCGGACCCCCTCCGCAGTTGCGGTGAAATACGGACTGTTTGCGGCCGTCATGCGGCCAAACAGTCCGTATTTCACCGCAACTGACGAGATGGGGCCGGCTATTTGAGGCTGCTGGCGACGACGGGGCGGCCGAGGGCTGCCTCGAAGCAGTCGGCCATCGTGGGGTCGCTGAGCGTGTCGACTTGGTTGAGCATGACGCGTGCGGTGCTGAGCTCCAACGCCTGCATCTCGGCATTGAGCACCTGGGCGACGCGCTCGGGCGTGGCGATGTCGGTGAGCTCGCAGCCGCAACGCTCGCAAAAGAGCTCGGGGCGGTGGACGGCTTCGTGGATGGGCTTGCCGAGCCCTGAGGCGCCGACGATCCAGACGATGTTGGCCGTGCCAGAGGGAATCACCGGCTCCCAGGCGGCGTGGGCCTTGAGCGGGAGCCG
>CAJMRR010000019.1 GCA_905215835.1 uncultured bacterium
AACAGCCTCTCGGGCGGCGCGGTGGCCACCATCGCTGTCCCCCTGTGCGGGGCCTGACGACTCAGGCCCCGCACACCGGCGTGGCTCGCAATCAAACGCTTCCATCTTGAAATACGGGGAGTAAATAGCGAAATCGCAGGTGAAGGGGAGTAAAACGACAAAGAAAAAGCCTCCGTTCCAACATGGGAACGGAGGCTCGATAATCGAGTTTACTCACCAATGTCGCTGGTGGCTTTGCCGTAACTCTCGTACGAAACGAAACTCAGGAGCACAGTGCGGCACTCAAAAGTGCAGGTCAGAACCCTGTCAGCCTACTCCCACTCGATGGTCGCGGGCGGCTTGGACGTGATGTCGTAGCACACGCGGTTGGCGCCGGGAACCTCGGCAACGATGCGGCCGGAGATGCGGGCCAGCACGTCGTAGGGCAGCTTGGCCCAGTCGGCGGTCATGGCATCGCTGGACTCGACGGCGCGCAGGATGATCGGGCGCTGATAGGTCCGCTCGTCGCCCATAACGCCGACGGACTTGATGTCGGGCAGGACCGCAAAGTATTGCCAGCAGCTGTGCTCGGAGTTGCGCTCGCCGGTCTGCTCAAACAGACGCTGGTTGTAGGCATCCAGCTCCTCGCGCACGATAGCGTCGGCATTCTTGAGGATTTCGAGCTTCTCCTTATCGACCGCACCGATGATGCGGATGGCCAAACCCGGGCCCGGGAAAGGCTGGCGGAACACGATGTGACCCGGCAAGCCCAGTGCCAGACCAAGTGCGCGGACCTCGTCCTTAAAGAAATGATCGAGCGGCTCAATGAGGTCGAAGTGCACGCCCTCGGGGAACGGGATCAGGTTGTGGTGGCTCTTGATGGTGGCCGTCTTGCCGCCCGTCTTGCGAGCGCCGGACTCGATGATGTCGGGGTAGATGGTGCCCTGAGCCAGGTACTTGACCGGCTTGCCATCGGTCTCGAGCTGCTGCGCTACGGCGAAGAACTCTTTCCAGAACTGCGTACCGATGATGCGGCGCTTCTCCTCGGGCTCGGTCACGCCGGCCAAAAGCTCGGCATAACGGTCCTCGGCGTGGACGTGGATAAAGTCGACGTCAAACTGCTTGGTGAAGACCTCCTCCACCTGCTCGGGCTCGCCCTTGCGCAGCAGACCGTGGTTGATGAACACGCAGGTCATCTGCTTGCCCACGGCGCGAGCGCCCAGCGCAGCCACGACGGAGGAGTCGACGCCACCGGACAGGGCCAGAATCACGCGGTCGTCGCCGACCTTCTCGCGGAACTCGGCCGTCATGGTCTCGACCAGGTTGTCCATGCTCCAGTTGGGCTCCAGGCCGCAGATCTCAAACAGGAAGTTGCTCAGCAGCTGCTGACCGTACTCGGAGTGCTTGACCTCGGGGTGGAACTGCGTGGTGAAGATTTTGCGCTCTGGGCACTCCATGGCGGCAACCGGGCACACGTCGGTGCTGGCGGTAACGGTAAAGCCCTCGGGCACCTCGGAAACGGCATCGCGATGGCTCATCCACACGGTCTGCTCCATGGGCGTGGAGTTAAAGAGCTCGGCGCCGGCCGTGCGCGTGATGGTAGCGCGGCCGTACTCGCCCACCTCGGAGTGACCGACCTTGCCGCCGAGCGTCACGGCCGTAATCTGATGGCCGTAGCAAAAGCCCAGGACGGGAAGGCCCAGGTCAAAGATGGCGGGGTCGATGGACGGAGCGTCCTCGGCGTACACGGAGGCCGGACCGCCGGAAAGGATGAGCGCAGAGGCGTTCATCTCGCGAATCTCATCGGCCGATATGTCGCAGGGAACAATCTCGGAATACACGTTGAGGTCGCGGACGCGACGGGCAATGAGCTGACCGTACTGCGCACCAAAGTCGAGTACGAGGACCTTTGCGGAAGCCTTTTGATCCATGGTATCCCCTCTTGTTGGCGGGGAGCCGGTGCCCACCCGCGTGAATGAACGAAAATAACCTCCATAGTGTACACGTTATATGGGGTTTCTCGTCCCTCGCAGCCATCAGCGCACGGCAAACGCACGACCAGGCCCCTATTTGACGGCAATTGAAGTGTTACCAAACGTTACAGATGATGTAATACGTTTGAACATTGGACGCCCTGTGCCACAATACTGCCGAACGACTCCGCCTCTGCGGCGGCAAATACGATAGGAATACCAGCATGAAGCGCTTACTTCTCATCGCCACGGGCGGCACCATCGCATCGACCGAGGACGGCAATGGCCTCTCCCCCGCCCTGACCGGTGAGGAGCTCGCCCAGAGCGTCCCCGAGATCTCGGGCCTCTGCGAGCTCGACGTGGTACAGCCCATGAACATCGACAGCACCAATATGCGTCCCAGTGACTGGATGCGTATCCGCGACGTCATCGTCGAAGGCTATGCCGACCACGACGGCTTCGTGATTCTGCACGGCACCGACACCATGAGCTATACCGCGGCAGCACTTTCCTATCTGATTCAGGACAGCCCCAAGCCCATCGTACTCACCGGCTCGCAAAAGCCCATGGGCAACCCCTTTACCGACGCCAAGCTCAATCTGTACCAGAGCCTGCTCTATGCGCTCGACGAGCACTCGCACGATGTGTCGATTGTGTTTGGTGGCGTCGCCATTGCCGGCACGCGCGCCCGCAAGCAGCGCACCATGAGCTTTAACGCGTTCATTAGCGTCAACTATCCGCCCATTGCCTACATCCGCAACGACCGCATCGTGCGCAACGGGCTCCACGGCACTCATCTGGGCGAAAACCCGGTGCGTTTCTACGACAGCATCGACCCGCGCGTGTTTGTCCTTAAGCTTACGCCCGGCGTGAACCCGGGTATCCTGGACGCCCTAGCCGATAGCTACGATGCTGTAATTCTTGAGACCTTTGGCATTGGCGGTATTCCCGAGTTTGGCGAGTCCGGCGAGTCATTCCAGGAGGCGATTTTCCGCTGGGTCGATTCGGGCCGCACCATCGTTATGACCACGCAGGTCCCCGAAGAGGGCCTCGATCTGGGCGTTTATGAGGTCGGCCGTGCTTACGCCGATCATCCGGGCATTCTGCGTGGCGATGACATGACCACCGAGACGCTCGTGGCCAAGACCATGTGGGCACTCGGCCAGTCACGCGATGCCGCCGAAATCCAGCGCCTGTTCTACAGCCAAGTCAACCACGACCGTATCCCGATGGCGTAATCTCTAAGGCAGCTCCACTTATCGCAACCTTAAACGACAGGTGGTCCCCCTCGGGCCGTGCAAAAATCGGAGTATTCTGCAATTTCTCCGCCGGAGGCATAGAATCGGCCGATTGTTAGACGAACTTTTAGGATGAGGGTTCCGTCTAGTAAATATTTATTCCTCATTTTTATTTAGTATGTGGATTAACTACTGCCAAAAAGGCAAAGCCAGCCGCTCGAGCTACCATCTACGGCCAAACTGGTGCTGAATACTCGCGATTTTGCACATCGCAACCAGGGGGACCCGCCCAAAGAGCGTCAAATACAGCGGGGGAACGCCCTATCCGATACCCTCGAGAAGCTCTGACACCGTCATGCCGAGTGCGGGTGCGATCTTAAATAGAACCTTGAGCGTGAAATTTGCCGTCCCATTTTCGATTCGGTCGAGGTAGGGGCGGCTGATTCCTGTCGCCACACAAAAATCAACCTTGGAGATACCAAGGTCCCTGCGTGTCTCTTCGACCCGCCTGCCAAGAATCTGTTTCGCACGTTCGTCCATGCAGCCGAGTTTGAAATGGAGCCGAACATAAACGTAAACTATAGTTTACGTTTTGCCGAATACACAGGAGTTTTCTATGTCGGGTTCTTCGGTCCGCATGTACCGAGCCACGCTTCGCACAAACAGCGCACCGCCCAAGCTCGTCGTCGTTGAAGCAGAATGCCTTTCGCCCGATGAGCGCACAGCATTTGCATTGCTATCAAGTCGCGTCGTCGCCGTTCTGGTCCCTTGCCCGGCGAAAGGTGAACTTGCCATCCAATGCCAAGCGCACAGCTGCTCGCTCAATCAGGTTGCCGTAATCGCAACCAGCCAACGCGGCCTGCCGCTCCTTTTACAAGCCGGCATAGCACTCGCCCTTCGCGGCGCCGGATACGAAAACGAGGCCGCCGCCGACATGGTCTTTAAACCACGATCGAGCGGCGGCCTCGCAGCAGCCATCGAATATGCTTGCAGGCTCGTTGCCTAAAAGGACAAGCTAGAAACCAAAGCCAAAGCCCGTTCCGGTAATCGCCGAGTACATAAAGTAAACGTTGATCACGTTGAGGAACACACCCGTGATGCAACCGTTGCGCAGGTAGCGTTCGCACACGATGCGCGCCATGGCGGCAGAGTCCTCATTGTTCTTTGCCTGGCGTCCCGCCGTAAAGTACGTCGCCACGCTCAGCAGCAGATTGAGTACCGGCAGCGCCAACAACTCGTAGCTCTTGCCCCAGCGCGTCGCCTCGCCGGCGGCATTAAACTTCGTTGCCACCTCGGGACCAATGTTGGGGATAACGCACGCTGCGACCACCAGCGGAATCACCGCAAGTACGAGCAGCGCAATACCCATGTAGCCAGCTTTTTTGCCGTATTTAAACATATGCGTCGCCCTTACACGTTAAAGCGGAAGTGCACGACGTCGCCATCGGCCATGACATAGTCCTTGCCCTCAATACGCAGTTTGCCGGCGGCCTTGGCGCCCTGCTCACCGCCGAGCTCGATGTAGTCGTCATAGCCAATGACCTCGGCCTTAATAAAGCCGCGCTCAAAATCGGTGTGGATGACGCCGGCGGCCTGCGGGGCGGTCGCGCCCTGACGAACCGTCCAGGCCTTGACCTCCATCTCGCCGGCCGTAAAGAACGACTGCAGACCGAGCAGCTTATAGGCCGCCTGCGCGAGCACGTCCAGACCGGGCTGCTCCAGGCCCAGGCTTTCCAGGTAGTCGGCGGCGTCCTCGGGATCGAGCTCGGAAAGCTCGGCCTCAATCTTGGCGCAGATGGGCAACGGCTTGACGCCATCGATGGGCGCCAGGTCCTCGTTGAGCATATCCTCGTCCACGTTGGCCACATACAGGATGGGCTTCATGGTGAGCAGGAACAGGCCCTTGGCAGCGGCACGCTCCTCGTCGGTCATCTCCATGGATGCGGCGCGCTTGCCCTCGTTGAGCCAGGCAAGTAGGCGCTTGGCGACCTCAAACTTGGGCATGAGCTCCTTGTCGCGCTTGGCCTCCTTCTCGAGCTTGGGCAGCTGCTTCTCGAGCGTGCCCATGTCGGCCAGGATAAGCTCGGTCATGATGGTGTCGGCATCGCCGGCGGGATCGACGAACTCGCCCGTGCGGCCCACCTCACGCATGACGTTGGGGTCCTTAAAGTAGCGTACGACCTCACAGATGGCGTCGGTCTCGCGGATGTTTGCCAAGAACTGGTTGCCCAGGCCCTCGCCCTCGTTGGCACCCTTCACCAGGCCCGCGATGTCGACAAACTCGACCGTCGCCGGCACAATGCGGCCCGGGTTGACGATGTCGGCAAGCTTTTGCAGGCGGCTATCGGGCACATCGACGATACCCACGTTGGGGTCGATCGTGGCGAACGGGTAGTTGGCGGCAAGGCCGGTCTTTTTGGTAAGCGCGGTGAACAGCGTCGACTTGCCCACGTTGGGCAGGCCCACGATACCGATGGAAAGGGACACGACAGCTCCTTTTGGTACAGGTACTTCAAACTGCATAAGTATAGCGCCGCCGCAGCATCCGGGCGAATCCGGACACCGCGGCGGCGCAAATGAAGCAGAGATGCGTGAGGGTTCGAGACAGTAGTCCTTACTTAAGCTCGGGCCAGAAATCCTTGTTGGCCTCGATGAGCTCGTCCAGGATCTGCTTGGCAACGCTCGCCGAAGGAATGGTCTTGGAGAGCGTGAGTGCCTGCCAGAGCTTCTGGTAGCTGCCCTCGACCCAAGCCTGGACAACGAGCTTCTCGACGGAAACCTGCTGCTCCATCAGGCCCTTCTGGAACTGCGGAATCGGGCCCTGGCAGATCTTCTCAAAGCCGTTGGAACCGACGATGCAAGGCACCTCGACCATGGCCGTCGGGTCGAAGTTGGGCACAGCGCCATCGTTGGGGACGATCAGCAGGAAGCGCTCGAGCGTATTCTCGGCCAGTGCGCAGGCAAGGTCGACGATGTAGTTGGCATGTACATCCGGCTCAAAGCCGCCGTCCTTGGCAGTACCCTTGGCAATGATGTCGCGGCAAGCGCCAAAGACCTTCTTCTCGCGGCCATCCATAACCTCATTGGCGCGAGTGTAGTTGGGGTCAGACGTCTCGACGACATAGTCCGGGTACAGGTAATACTTGAGGTAAGTATTGGGAATCGTCTCGGGATCGACAGCATAGACATCCTTGGCCTTGCCGAAGGTGTGAATCCAGCTCTCCTCGACGTGCTGCTCCTTACCGGCCTCGTGCTCAATGCCGTCCAGGTAGCCGTTCTTTGCCATGTGCTCCTTGATCTGCGGCATGAGGTCGTTACCCTCCTTGTCGTAGATCTTGCTCCACCAACCAAAGTGGTTGAGACCGTAGTAGCTATACTGCAGCTCGCGACGATCCTTGATGCCGCACATACGGCTCATCTTATCCATGAGGTCGATCGGCATGTCGCAGATGTTGATAATGCGGCTGTTGGGGCGCAGCACGCGGCAGGCCTCGGCGACGATGGCCGCGGGGTTGGAGTAGTTGAGCATCCAGGCGTTGGGGCTGTACTTCTCCATGTAGTCGAGGATCTCGATGACGCCACCAATGGAGCGCATGCCGTAGGCGATACCGCCGGCGCCGCAGGTCTCTTGGCCAACGCAGCCGTACTTGAGAGGAATCTTCTCGTCGAGCTCACGCATGGCGTACAGGCCGACGCGGATGTGAGCAAGTACGAAGTCGGTCCCGGTGAATGCGGTCTCGGGATCGGTGGTGTAGCTAAACTCAACCTCGGGTGCGTTCTCGTGGAAGTAGATCTCGCAGGCCTTGGCCACGGTCTCCTGGCGCTCGGCGTTGTTGTCGTAGAAGGTCACCTTGTTGACCGGGAAGCGGTCGCGCTCCTCAAGCAGCATCAGGGCAATGCCCGGAGTGAAGGTAGAGCCACCGCCGGCAATGGTCACGGCATAGTTTTTCTTGGACATGATGTCCTCCTAATTCTGGCCGCTTGCTCAATCCATCCCCGCACGCGGCCTGTACGGTTTGGAATTGTTACCTAGAAGTGGAGTTTTTTATCTCTAGAATCGGCCTTGCGGTGCATACCGGCTCTGCAAGGCCGATTGTTTCGATGGACGATGGTTTACAGAAGACTCTCGAACTTCAGAAGACTCTCGAACTTCTCGCGAACCTGCGGGACGGTAAGGCCGATGATGACCTGGATTGACTGACCTTGGATCACCAAGCCATGCGTACCGATCGCCTTGAAGGAAGCCTCGGGTGCAACGACGCTCTTGTCCTTGACGTTAACGCGCAGACGGGTAGCGCAGTTAGTTACATCGATGATGTTATCCGTGCCACCGAGCAGATCGAGGATGTTCTCGGCAAGCACCAAGCGCTCATCATCTTTACTCTGGGCGACCGATTTGCCAGCAGCAGCACCGCCCTGCTTTTGCTTGTAGTCGGCCTTGGACTTGAGCTCGACCTCAACATCGTCATCCTCGCGACCGGGGGTCTTAAAGTCGAACTTGACGATCAGGAAACGGAAGACCACGACCCAAAGGGCGGTAAAGCACAGACCGACAAGGATGGAGATGGCGTACTGCAGACCGTGTGCGGCCCAAAGGGGCAGCCAGTCCCACGAAAGCATCGAGATGATGCCGCCGTCGAAGATGCCCACGACGCCAAGGAGGTTTTGAGCCATGCAGCCGAGCGCTCCGAGCACGCAGTGGACGACGAACAGGCCGGGCGCGATGAACAGGAAGGTGAAGTCAAGCGGCTCGGTGATACCGCAAAGCATAGCGGTAAGGGTGACCGGGATCAGCAGAGCCTTGACGCGCTGCTTGCGCTCGGGTTTGGCGGTCATATAAAACGCAATGGCGACGCCAAGCGAGCCGAAGACCTTAGTCCAACCAGGGCAGGTATAGGCAGCCCAGGGTGCGGCATCCTTAAGAGCAATGCTCGGATCGGCAGCCAGTTGGGGCAGGATGTTGGCCCAAGCAGCAAAGATGCCGCCGTTGACCGCCGCGTTGTCGTAATAGAACGGCGTATAGATAAAGTGGTGCAGGCCTGTAGGGATCAGCACGCGCTCGAAGAAAGCAAAGACACCCACGCCAAACGTACCGGCGGAAAGGATGAATCCCTGGAAGGCGGAGATAGCAGCCTGAACATGCGGCCACACCAGGCAGGCGATAAGAGCGACCGGAACCATAACGAAGAAACCGATCATATAGATGAACACGGAGCCCGAGAACACGCCCAGCCACTCAGGAAGTTCGGTATCGAAGTACTTGTTGTGAAGCATCGTGGCGATACCTGAAATGATAAGCGCGCCCATGATGCCCATATCAAGCGTTTTGATGCTTGCGATAGTGGCAAGACCAGTACCGCTGCCCGCCTCGACAGAGTAGTCGACCCCAAAGACAGGGCCCCACTGCCCCAAGATTGTGCTTACAAAGTAGTTGAAGGTAAGGTAGATGGCCAAAGCCTCCATGCAGCAGCGAGCGTTCTGCTTGTTCGCGAGCGAGATTGGCAACGCTACGCAAAACAGCAACGGCATCTGGTTAAAGAGCGTCCAACCACCCTGGAGCAGCACATTCCAGCAATCAAACCAAAGATGACCCGCTGTGGCCATCTCGCCAAAGATCGCCTCGGTGGTAAACAACGTACCCAGGCCGACGACGATTCCGGAAAATGCGAAAAGAATTGCAGGCGTGTACATTGCACCGCCGAAACGTTGTATCTTTTGCATCATGACGGGGAATCCCCCTCTCTTCATTCGGAGCGCTGCGGTTTTGGCTTCACTCGAGACCGCAGACGCGCCGTTTGCGTGTACCTCGTGCAATAGGACGGGTGGGCCCGCTTCCCTGACTTCTTGCGCTTCTATTTTTATCATATCACTTATCTAGACAAGTTAGCATAAATACTACGGTCGGTAAACGGTTGATTATTGGCCGTAAACGGTATATGTCCAGTATTTCGCCTGTTAAATCTGACATAGCTGATGACTGCATTATAAATTACTTTTCTACTTGTCTAGATGTGCTTGTCTATATCTATAGACATACCTATACTTCATTACAACATTCACCGCCACGTTAAGGAGTCACCATGAAAAGCGCGGTCTTCTATGGAAAGCACGACCTCAGAGTCGAGGAATCGGCAAAGCCGGCCGTGGGCAGGCGCGACGTTCTGATCAACGTCAAAGCTTGCGGCGTCTGCGGTACCGACGTTCATATCTATGAAGGCGACAAGGGTGCAGCCGACGTTACCCCGCCCACGATCCTTGGTCATGAGTTTGCGGGCGTTGTCGAGGCCGTGGGCAGCGACGTCGCTGGCTTTAAACCGGGCGATCGCGTGTGCATCGACCCAAACCATCCCTGCGGCTGCTGCGAACCCTGCCGCGACGGAATCAACCACTACTGCGAGCATATGACCGGTTACGGCACCACCGTTAACGGCGGCTTTGCCGAGTACTGCTCCGTCGATATGCAGCAAGTCTACAAGTTGGGCGATCACACCAGCTTCGAGCAGGGCGCTATGACCGAGCCCGTCGCCTGCTGCCTGCACGGCATCGATATGTGCAACATCAAGCCCGGCAGCACAGTTGTCGTTATCGGCGGTGGCATGATCGGTCTGCTCATGATGCAGCTTGCTAAAAACGCCGGCGCCACCAAGGTTGTCTTGCTCGAGCCCGTCGAAGGCAAGCGCAAGGTTGCGCTCAAACTCGGCGCCGACCTGGCAATTGATTCCATCCACGAGGACGTCCCGGCCCGCCTGAAGCAGGAGGGCGTCGGCAACGTCGATGTCGTTATCGAGTGTGTTGGCAAGCCCGTCACCATCGAGCAGGCCATCCAGATCGCCGGCCACAAGGCTACGGTCATGATGTTCGGCCTCACCAAGCCCGATGAGACAATCACCGTCAAGCCCTTCGAGGTCTTCCAGAAGGAGCTTGTGCTTACCTCGTCCTACATTAACCCTTATACGCAGCGTCGTGCGCTCGAGCTCATCGACTCTGGCAGGCTCGACGTATCCTCGATGGTCGCAAAGGTAGCTTCCCTCGATGAACTCGGCGCCATCCTGTCAGACCCGGCCCTGCGTGCCATGGGCAAATATATAATCGACCCCAGCAAGTAAATCGATTGACACCTGCGCGGGCGGCCCTCATCCGTCGTTCACGCGCCCAGCTCTAGGAGACCGTCATGGCGCGAGCCATCTTCCAAACTATTTATGACAACGTGAAGCAGTCGATTGACGACGGCACATACGCCTATCAGAGTTATCTGCCTTCGGAGACTGAGCTCACGCAGCTGTTTGACTGTTCGCGCATGACGGTCCGTCGCGCCATTTCGATGCTTGCGGCAGATGGTTACGTGCTCCCCCAGCAAGGCAAAGGCATGCGCGTCATTCGCAACATCAGTGACGAGAAGAGTCGTGGTGGCGGCGGACTCGAGACCTTTAAGGAAATCGCGACCAGCCGAGGCTTTGAGCTCAAGACTGTCACCACCGTCTTTGAGCTCCTCGTCTGTAGCAAGGCACTCTCCGGGATTACCGGGTTTCCCGAAGGCTGTGAGCTCACACGCGCCAAACGCATTCGTTATGCAGACGGACATGCCGTGTGCTCCGACGACTCCTATTACCTAAGCTCACAGGTACCGGGACTGACACCCGAGATTGTCAACGATTCGATTTATCGTTACCTCGAAGAAGACCTTGGCATTAAGATTGCCACGGGCAAACGCGATGTAACGATTGAGCACCCCACGCCCGAAGATGCGCGCGTGCTCGATCTCGACGACTTTAACGCACTCGCCGTTATACGCGGGCAGACCTACAACGCCGACGGCATCCTTATGGAATACACCGAGACAAAACAGGTCCCCGGGTTCTTTTTGCTCCATGAAACCGTGACGCGCAACGGTACCGGTCGAACCGGCCACCAAAGCAGCATGAACTAACCATTTATTAGTTGCGGTGGAATAGTTCCTAGAATGGCCAGCTTAAGGGCAAAACAGGAACTATTCCACCGCAACTTTTTTGGCCGGTGGGGCAGTACCTGTCCCACCGGCCATCATTTACGTTCTTTTAGCTAGTCTGCGAGCTTCTCCACCTGATCGAGCATCTTGTCGAGCTTGGCCTTTGCTTCGGCCTTGACCTTCTCAGCTTCTTCATGAGCCTTCGCCTTCTGGGCGGCCTTTTCCTCGGCCTCGGGATCGACGACCACCAGGTTGGATGCATCATGCTCAACAAGCTTGAGCGCATGCTCGGGACAAACCTTGACACAGGCGCCGCAGCCTAAACAATACGTGGACTCCAACGCAAAGCGGCCGCTTCCCACCAGATCACAGGCAAACGTGGGACACACGTTGACGCACTCGCCGCACGACGTGCACTTTTCAAAATCGCACTCCGGCGTGCTCACCTGCATATTCTGGGCAAGCTCGGGATGGTTCTGCAGTGTCGAGAGCACCAGCTGCCGCCCATGGGTGAGCGAACGGCGACGCTTGGTCGTCGTGGTGCCGCACATGGTGTTGAGCGTGCGCTCCAGCTGGGTAATCTGATGGCGATGGGCCTTGAGCTTTTGCGTCACCGAGGCCAGCGCCGCCGTCGCCGGGTTGAGCTTGGTCACCGTCAGGCCCGTGGTGCGGGCAATCTTTTCCATGTACTCCTTGCGCTCGTACTCGCGGCGCTTATGGCACTTGAGGCTCTTGGGGTCGACCTCTAGGCCCATACCCGTGCCAGACCACTCTTCGGCCTTCGCAATCGCCTCGCCAAGAATGTCCTCACCGCCGGTGTTGCGGCATTTATCGCACACGCCCAACGGCAGGTACACACTCACGTTGGGATAGTCGGCCAGTACCGAGAACCAGGTCTCTGCCGTAATATCGCCCACGCAGGCAACGACGACCTCGTTTTCACGCGGCATGCGTTTGAGGGCACGCGTGCAGGTGACGTAGGCGGTCTCGTGGCTCGTAGCAGCAGAGACGATATCGTCATACAGGTTTTTAGGCGCCAGGCGCGGCGAGATGATCGCCTCGGTCGGGCAGGCAGCGGCGCACAGGCCGCACTTGCGGCAGGAGTCGAGGATCTCGATGGCGTCTTCCTCGACCTCAATAGCGTTGACCGGGCACACGTCCATGCACGCGGTGCAGCCGCTCTTTTCGTTTTTGCAGGTCAGGCATGGAATGGTGTTGCCGCGCGGACGCTCCTTGTAGTCGGCAGGATTCCACTGCGGCGCCGACGGATCGAGTGCATTGGTCACGCCGCCAAGCGGGTTTTTAAGAAAGTCGAAACCCTTGCTGATCTCGATAATGTCATCAAACAGATCGTGTTCCTGCGCCATGCGCGGCCCCTCCCTGAGCAGTGCAAACAAGCAAGAGATAATGATACGCTATCGGTCCACGCCTCGGGCAAATTACACGCGGCGCATCTTTGCGGCAAATAGCCCATGGCCCATCGCCGCCTCGATTGCACAAGGTCAATCAAGTGCCAAGCTATGCCTCGCACATGAACTGCACGAGCTTTAGTTTGGTCACCTTGGCCTGTTCGTTAGCCATATTGCGCTCGTTTCTAAAGACCGCATCTGCAACACCCTGCAAATCGGCATCGGAAATCTCGCTGCACGGACCGTCCATCGATGCCGCCGTGGGGCATACGCACAACGGCAACTCGGCATAAAACGCAACGGCCTTGGCGATATCGAGCATTTTGCCGCCGCCAATACCCACTACCATGTCGCAATACTCGGCCTGGGCTTCCTTAGCCATTTCGACAACGGCCTCTTCCGTACACGGACCGTCATAAATCTTAAAGAACGGCTCGCTTAGATCTTCGTCCAGAAATCCATCGACGATCTGCCTGCACAGCCGATCCTCGGTGCCCTGGTCAAACAAGACATAGGCAGCGCAGCCCAACCATGACAAATACCTGCCTTGACGCGACAGTTCGCCCGGCCCCTGAACATACCGGCCGGGACCGCCGTAAACCATAGGAAGCGCCATACGAGAATCCGCCCTTCATCAAACAACGATTGGTGCAAAGTAACCTGGCCCCTTTGCACCAACTTGGTGCGAAGGGGCCAGGTTAGTTTGCACCATAGCAAAAAGGGGCAAAGTCATCTGTTAGCTTTGCCCCTTCCTTAGCTTGATTTACTCATCCATGAGATAGTAGTGGCCCAGCGCGTCGGCACCCAGGATGGCGTTTGCGACCATCTCGGGCGTCACCTCAAAGGGCATGTTGCACATGGTGTCATCGGGTGCGCAGGCGGCCTCGGCAACAATCATGGCCTGCTCGCGCGTAAGCTCGGCAACGCCAAGTTCCTTCATCGTGACCGGCAGGCCAAGCTCAATGCAGAAGCCCAAGACTTCCTCGAGCTTCTCGGTCGGGGCATCCTCGAGTACCAGCTGGACGATAGTGCCGAAGGCGACCTTCTCGCCGTGATACATGCCGTGGCACTCGGGCAGCATCGTCAGACCATTGTGGATGGCATGAGCAGCGGCAAGGCCCGAGCTCTCAAAGCCAATGCCCGAAAGCAGCGTATTGGCCTCGATGATGTGCTCGACGGCAGGCGTGAGCGCGCCCTTCTCCAGCGCGACCTTGGCCTTGACGCCATCGGCCATAAGCGTCTCGTAGCAGAGCTTGGCGAGCGCCAGACCGGCCATTCCGCCCTTGCCGCCGGCGCAGGTGCCGCCGTCGGCATCGTGCGTCGCCTGAGCCTCGAAATAGGTTGCGAGCGCATCGCCCATACCGGAAACCGTCAGGCGCACCGGGCTCGCCGCGATAACCGTCGTATCCATCAGGACGATATTGGGGTTTGCCTTAAGGAAGAGGTACTTATCAAACTGGCCGTCATCGGTGTAAAGCACCGAAAGTGCCGAGCACGGTGCATCGGTCGAGGCAATGGTGGGGCAAATGATAACCGGGGACTCCAGGTAATAGGCGACGGCCTTCGCGGTGTCGAGGATCTTGCCGCCACCGACGCCGACGATGATGTCGCAACCGTTGTCGCGAGCGAGCGCAACCAGGCGATCGACCTCGCCCTTGGAGCACTCGCCGTTAAAGTCCTCAAACAGCAGCTCGGCCTTGGCCTCGGCAAAGCCGCCCTCGATCTTGGCACCGACGCGCTTCTTGCCCGAAGGCGTCACGATGACGAGGGCCTTAGCGCCGAGCGGCTCGACATAGGAGCCGAGCTTGGCCAGCTCGTCCGGACCCTGGATGTACTTGCTGGGGCTATTGAAAATTGCAGCCATAACTATCCCATTCTCTAAAAAAGAAAGGGGCTCCGTACGGATACGTGCGGAGCCCCTCGTTACGATAACAAGAGTCGATTAGAAATCGATGTCGGTGTCGTAGTAGCAGGCCTTGAGGATCTTCTCGAAGTCGGCAGCCTTGGTCTCACGCGGGTTCTCGGGCGTGCAGGCGTCCTGCTCGGCGTTCGCGGCGATCTCGGGCAGCTTGGCGAGGAACTCCTCCTCGGAAACCATCTGCGGGTTCTCGGCGTCGACCTTCACGCCACCATTCGCGTAATCCTTGATGGACTGCGGAATGTTGAGCTGGTCGTTGAGGTCGCGGATCTTCTGGACGAGCGCAGCGATGAGCTCCTCGTTGGTCTCGCCGGGAAGGTGCAGGATCTCCTTGGCCACGTAAGCGTAACGCTCGGCAGCACGCGGGTCCTTGGAGTTCCACTGGATGACCTTGCCCAGGTACATGGCGTTAGCGGCACCGTGGATGATGTGGCCGTTCTCGAAGGCAGCACCGGTCTTGTGAGCCATGGAGTGAACGATGCCGAGCAGGCCCGAGGAGAAGGCGATACCGGCGATGCACTGAGCCTCGTGCATGTGCTGACGGGCCTCATGGTCGCCAGCATAGGACTTGGGCAGCCACTCGACGATCTCGCGGATGCCGTGCAGAGCGTTGGCGTCGGTGAACATAGAGGCGCAGGTGGAAACGTAGGCCTCCATGCAGTGGGTCAGAGCATCCATGCCGGTGTGAGCGCACAGCTTGGCGGGCATGGTGTAGGTGAGCTCGGGGTCGACGATGGCGACATCAGGGGTGATGTTGAAGTCGGCCAGCGGGTACTTGATGCCCTTGGCGTAGTCGGTAATGACGGAGAACGCGGTGACCTCGGTAGCGGTGCCGGAGGTAGAGGAGATGGCGCAGAAATGAGCCTTCTGACGCAGCTCAGGGAAGCTGAACGGCTGGATGATGTTATCGAAGGACTCCTCGGGATACTCGTAGAAGACCCACATGGCCTTAGCGGCATCGATGGGCGAGCCGCCGCCGATGGCGATAATCCAGTCGGGCTCGAACTCGCGCATGGCCTCGGCGCCCTTCATGACCGTCTCGATGGACGGGTCGGACTCGACGCCCTCGAACAGCTTGACCTCGAAACCGCCTTCCTTAAGGTCGTTCTCGACGTCCTGCAGGAACCCGCCGCGGCGCATAGAGCTGCCGCCAGAAACGATGATGGCCTTCTTGCCCTTGAGGTTCTTCACCTCGTGGCGAGCGCCCTCACCAAAGTACAGATCGCGAGGATTGGTAAAACGTCCCATACTGTGCCTCCTAAACAAGCCCCTCTTAGACTTGCGTATATAACGGAGCACCCAATTGGCTCCGTTAGGACCGGTTTGCGCGTTGCCGGCGATGACAATGCGCGATGTCTAAACGTCTCAACGCTCAGACAAACACTATTTTACCGTTCTGGTTGGTCAGTTATTCACCTAAAGCCGCCAATGATGAAACGTTTTTTCTATCCCTGAAGACCCTTGTGCGGCATTCATACTCCCAAGCTGGGCAAACGTTTTATCAAGGTTGACCACATATCCCGGGCAGGACTGTGCCCCTCCAAAATATGCACCGTTCGCCGCCAAAAATCGACCGTTTGCGGCACCGTGATACCACTCGGTCGTCCAAGGTGCCGACATTTGTGCGACATCCGTCTTCGTGGTGCAAAGGTGCAAGTCCAAGTGCGGCACCCCCGGTGTGCCACATGCGGGTAAACTAGAACTTTATATAGAAACATTTGAACCCTAACCGCAGCAAAGGAGGCCCCATGGCATTCGATCCCATTCAAGAGGATTGCCATCGCCTCGTTCTTGAGGCCTTGCGCCGCAACAATATCCCGCTCACCGACGCTGCCGCCGTAGAGCGTCTGATGGAACAATTCACCCGCAACCCCGCACCGCTCATCGTGCACGACCGCGACCGCGCCGGGCACCTCATTGCCAAGGTGGTCGAGGCCGTCGACTACCGCATTCCCTTTATCCCCGACGATGCCCAGGCCGAGCAAGAAGAGGCAGCTGCCGAGAACATGCTCCGCGAGGCGGCCGCACTCGATCCGGCCAACTGGGACGCTCAGCGCATGCTGACCGCCCTCACCGCCGGCTCCAACGAGGAATACGTGCAGTATCTGGTGTCCAAGTGCGACGAGGTGGAGCACGATCTGGCGCTCAAGACCGCCTCGGCGCAGGACCCCTACGAGCGCGAGGCCGCTGGCGATCTTATGCGCCGACCCTACCTGCGCTGGCTTGCCGCCCTTGCGTCACGCGCCCTCATTAGCGGCCGCTATCGCATGTCGCTCGAAGCCGCGAATCGCAGCTTGGACTTTGCGCCCAACGACCCCGCTGGTGTCCGCCACACCGCGATGCTCGCCATGGCAAAGCTCGAATACCCCGCCGAGGAGCTCAAGCGCTTTCGCTCTGCCCACTCCGTACCCTATCTCGCGAATACCCCGCTGCGCCGCCGTCCCAAAGATGCGGAGCGTGACTTGGACCCGTGGACGCTCATCGCGCTGATGAGCGCTGCCTGGCGCGAGCTGGACTACGAGGGTGCCGAACACTACTTGCGCATCCTTGCGCGCTCGTGTCCACACGCAGCCGAGGCGCTCTACTTCCAAACCGAGTTTCCCGATGGCGTCTATGCCCGCGTCAACGTGGGTGCGGGCTCCACCGACGAGCTTGTCCTCGCGCTGTCCGAGGCGACGCCGGTACTGCAGGAGGGCCTGGGCGCCCCCGACAACGCCAGCTTTGCCGCCTGGGTCGCCACCAACGATATCGTGCGTTCCCAAATCGATGAGCGCATACTGCGGGCGGCCGAGCAGGGTTTGCCGTTTAAGGGAGGAGACCTCTAATGGATCCGAGCGTCTACATCCCCGCCTACCTGGAGCGCACCTATCTGGCGTCGCACCCCGAGCTCACCGATGCAGCACGCGAGCTTGTCCATAACGACGTAAGCGTCAACCCTCATAAGTATGCGCAGACCGAGCATGCCCAGGCACTGCTGTCCTATGCCGGTGTTCATCGCCACCTGCTCGACGAGCTCCATCGCATCGAGGACATGGGCAGCGACGAGGAGTTTGAGCAGACGCGCAATCACCTGTTCGACGATATGCGTGATGAGCTGCTCAAGATCGTCCGCATCGATGCGCATGTCCTCGATGCCCAGCTGCTCGCCATCATTTTGGCGGACACGCCCGTCGACGCCTGCCTGGGCGACCTGATGAAGCTCGAGGCGACCACGGCCGATTACCTGCAGCAAAGCGTGCCCGGGTTCGACATGGAAGCCCCGCACTACTGGGCCAATAATGTTTTGGCCGATGGTGTCACCGCAGCAGACCTTACCGTGAGCGAGCCGGCTCTTATCGGGTGGCTTCACACACTCGAGGCCATCTCGCAACTGTGCATGGCGAGCGCCCGCTACCGCGCTGCCGCCAACTACGCCCGCCGCGTCCTTAAGGCAGAAGGCTATCCCACCCGAGCCGCAGGCACCGTGTTGCTCGCCCTCGCTCGCCTGGAAGACCAGGACGGCTTTTTTGCCCTGGCCCACCAGCTCGAGGAAGAGATCGGGGCTGACGCGCTCGAGAACTCTCCTTGGTATCTGCTCGCCCGCACGATTCTGCTGTTCAAAACAAACAAGATGCGCCCGGCGACACGCGCGCTGCGTGAGTTTGCCAACCGTTGCGAGGGCGGTGCGTTCTTCTTACTGAACCCCATGTACCAGACACCGTACCTTCCCTGCCGACCCGAGCCGCGCGACCCCTGGGACCTCTCGCACCAGGCCGTTTGGGAAGCGGACGGCATTATCTCGGACACCCCCGACTTTGCCCCCTGGGCCAATGCCTGCGAAGACGTGTCGCAGCTTGCCCAGGAATTTGCGCGCCGCTACGGTTTCTAGCGGTGCGATTCCCCCCGACTATGTCATCTACGTTAGGAACGGCTTCATGAATCTCCGCTCATCTCTCGCCTGCACCTCGAGCGATATCGCCCGCTGGGGGCTGCGCTCTGTCCTTAAGCGCCAGGGCGGCGTACTCCCCGGCCGTATCGCCATGAAGATCGACCCCGAGCTGCTAAGCAACCTCGCGAGCCTGGTCGACCGCAGTGTGGTGATTACCGGCACCAACGGCAAGACCACCACCTCCAACCTCATCGCCGACGCCGTTGCCGCCAGCGGCGCCACCGTGGTATGCAACCGCGCCGGCAACAATATGGAGCCTGGTGTGGTGGGTGCTCTGCTCGAGGCCCGCGGCGGCCTTAAGCACACCAGCAGCGGCAAGCGCGTGGGCGTTTTTGAGTGTGACGAGCTCTACACCGTACGCGTTCTGCCCAAGCTCAAGCCGACGTACTTTGTGCTGCTCAACCTGTTCCGCGACCAGCTGGATCGCTATGGCGAGATCGACCATACCCAAGACGTCATCGCCCATGCGTTGGAGCTCTCTCCGACGACAACGCTCATCTACAACGCCGACGACCCGTTGTGTGCCTCGATTGCCGCGCGCGTTCCCAACGCGAGTATTGCCTTTGGCATCGACGGCGCCACTAACACCGAGTCCGACCGTATTAGCGACTCGCGCTTTTGCTCACAGTGCAACGCCCCGTTGGAGTACGACTATGTGCAGTACGGCCAACTCGGCGCCTACCATTGCCCCTCGTGCGGCTGGGCCCGCCCCGCGCTTGTCCGTCGCGTGACGGGCGTGGAGCTCGGCTGCGACGGCTACAGCTTTGACCTGATCTTTGGATCTGCGCCCGACGCGGCTGCCGCACACATCGCCACACGCTACAACGGCCTGTACATGGTCTATAACGTTGCCGCCGCCTTCTTTGCCGCGCACGAGTTGGGCGTGGACACGGCGCTTCTACAGCCTACGCTCGATGCCTATGTGCCCGCCGGTGGTCGTATGGGGCGCTGGGATATCGCCGGCCGCACCGTCGAGGCAAACCTGGCCAAGAATCCCGTGGGCTTCGATCGACAGATCCAATCCATTAAGACGGCGGGCGGCAGACTCTGCGCTTTCTTCCTCAACGACAACGATGCCGACGGCCACGATGTCTCCTGGATCTACGACGTCGACTTCGAGCGCATCGCCGACACACCGGGCCTTGTCGCCTTTGCCGGAGGCACGCGTGCGCACGACATGCAGGTACGCCTCAAGTACGCCGGCATCGATGCCGCGATTATCTCGGACGTCGCGCAGGCAATTGGCGCCGTGGCAGACGAGGCCGCCGATGACACCTTCTACGCCGTCGCCAACTACACAGCC
>CAJMRR010000020.1 GCA_905215835.1 uncultured bacterium
GATCTCAAGGCCGTAAACGCAGGGAATCCGGGGGCGGGACGGGGGCTTCTCTCCGGATCATTCCGCAGGACGCAAAGAGGCTCCGCAGCGCGAAGCGCGATGCGGAGCCTCTTTGCATGTCCGAGGACGTTCCGGAGAGAAGCCCCCGTCCCGCCCCCGGATTCCCGGTGGGAGTTCTAGACCTTGTCGGTCTTAGTACATACCGCCGCCCTGCTGACCAGCGGTAGCAGCAGCGATAGCGTCCTCAAGCTGAGTGTTCTTGGGCACATCGGAGACGGTGGCCTCGGTGATGAGGATCAGGCTGGCGACAGAAGCAGCGTTCTGAAGGGTGACGCGGCTGACCTTGACGGGGTCGAGGACGCCCATCTCGATCATGTCGCCCCACTCGCCGTTGGCAGAGTTGAGACCCTGGCCGGCAGGCAGCTCGGCAACCTTGTCGACCACGACGGCGCCCTCAAAGCCAGCGTTCTTGGCGATGGTAGCGACCGGAGCGGTCAGAGCCTTCTTGACGATGTCGACGCCGATCTTCTCCTCGGGGTCGTCGATCTCGACAGCGTCGAGCGCAGGAGCAGCGTCCATGAAGGCGACGCCGCCACCGGCGACAATGCCCTCCTCGACAGCAGCGCGGGTAGCCTGCAGGGCATCCTCGACGCGGTGCTTGATCTCCTTGAGCTCGGACTCGGTAGCAGCGCCGACCTTGATGACGGCAACGCCACCGGAGAGCTTGGCCAGGCGCTCCTGGAGCTTCTCACGATCGAAGTCAGAGGTGGTGTTCTCCATCTCACCCTTGATCTGAGCGATACGGGCGTCGATGGCCTCCTTGGAGCCAGCGCCGCCGACGACGACGGTGTTGTCCTTGGAGATGGTGACGGACTTAGCGGTACCGAGCATATCGGCGGTAATGTCAGCGACCTTCACGCCCAGCTCGTCCAGAGCGGCCTGGCCACCGGTGAGGACGGCGATGTCCTCGAGGATGCGCTTGCGGCGATCGCCGTAGCCCGGGGCCTTGACGGCGCAGACGTTGAGAGCGCCACGGATCTTGTTGAGGACCAGGGTCGGCAGAGCCTCGCCGTCGATGTCCTCAGCGATGATGAGCAGGCCACGGCCGGCGCGCTGGACAGCCTCGAGAACAGGCATGATGTCCTGGACGCTGGAGATCTTCTGGTCGGTAATGAGGATATACGGATCCTTCATCACGGCCTCCATGCGGTCGTTATCCGTGACGAAGTAAGCGGAGACATAGCCCTTGTCGAACTGCATGCCCTCGACGGTGTCGATGGTGATGTCAAACGTCTGGGAATCCTCGACGGTGATGACGCCGTCCTTGCCCACAACCTCCATGGCCTCGGCGATCTTCTCGCCAACCTCGGGGTCACCGGCAGAGATGGTACCGACGGAAGCAATCTGCTCCTTGGTCTCGACCGGCTTGGCCTGCTTCTTCATCTCGGCGACGGCGGCGTTGACGGCCTTGTCGATGCCGCGACGGATGGCCAGCGGGTTGGCGCCGGCGGCGACGTTACGCAGACCGTCGTTGACGATAGCCTGAGCGAGCAGGGTTGCGGTGGTGGTGCCGTCACCCACGGTGTCGTTGGTCTTGGTGGCGACCTCCTTCACCAGCTGGGCGCCCATGTTCTCGATGTTGTCCTCGAGCTCGATCTCCTTAGCGACGGAAACGCCGTCGTTGGTGATGGTCGGGGCACCGAACGTGCGCTGCAGAGCGACGTAACGGCCCTTGGGGCCCATGGTGACGGTAACGGCGTCGGCCAGAGTGTTGACGCCCTTGGCGAGCTTGGCGCGGGCATCGGTGTTGAACGTAATGTTCTTTGCCATGGTAGGTAATCCTCCAAAAGAAATGTGACTCGCGTCGCCGCTTCCGAGTCCTATGCGGCGGACGCGTTCAAAGACGAATCAGAGATTCCGACGAGACTAGGCCTCGACGACGGCGTAGATGTCGTCGGCGCGCATCAGCAGATACTTCTCGCCGTCGACCTTGACCTCGTTGCCACCAAACTTACCGTAGATGACAACGTCGCCGACCTTGACGTCCATGGGGATGCGCTCGCCCTTGTCGTTGACCTTACCGGCGCCAACGGCAACGATGGTGCCGCGCTGCGGCTTCTCCTGAGCGTTGCTGGCGATGTACAGACCAGAAGCGGTCTTCTGCTCGGCCTCGTCGGGCTTGACCAGGACGCGATCTGCAAGCGGCTTCAAAGACGACATGCTTGTTTCCTCCTTTTTGGGCCGCACGGTTGAGCCGTGCGGGTTTCCCTACTTCGTTTGCGTACGCGTTGAATGGTACCCACGAATGGCGGGTTATACAACACGGAGTCAAAAAATCTTATTTTTTGGCACTTAGATTTTCTGAATGCCGGGGGATAACTTAGCGGTGGCTCCCGTGTGGCTCCGGAGGGGCGGGGCGTAAGGTTTCCTGCTCGGGCAGTCCTGCTCGCACGAAGGCCACATTAAGTGGCCTTCGGCTCGTGCGGAACTCGCGATAAACCTTATGCCCCGCCCCTCCGGAGCCACACGGGGGGCAGGTTAACTAATTCAGGCCCAGCATTCAGAAAAGTCAGTGCAGCAAAATGGCGATGCGGATAGGAACGTGGGTATGGTTTTCGCTGCGCGCACGGGTCCCCTGGGGAGCACCGTGCATTTTTGGGAGTATTCAGCAAGCTAGGACGGCTGCATACGCGCCGGACATACCTTATTGGTCCCAAGAACGCCTTCAGCGGGCGGTTTTGGTCGGTGATCAGACCCCGTTGGGACAAATGGGCGTACTTCGCGCCGTACCGGAGCCCAAAATGACGTCAATCTCCGCAACGTTACTCAGCCGCAGCGGCACCGGCAGAGCTCGCGGTGCTGAATACTCCGTTTTTTGCACGGCACGGGCGGGGGTACATCAGGATCAGGAAGAACATCCCAGCCTTTTTATGCAATCCTGTAATGGGAAGTATGCAAAACACCAAGAAACAGCATTGCTGATGTCCAAATTGAACGCGCGGGACACCAGCGCCTCCACCCTGCACCCAAATCAAGCAGAGCGGGAACGCTCCTAACGGACCCGATCGGCAAACAAACGCGGCCCGAGCGCCATCCCAAAATAGGCTGCCCGAGCCGCGTTTAACGGTACGGCATGAATATTAGCGCTCGTAGATTAAGTTGCCTGCCAGGTAGGTTGCCTGAACTTTGGTAGCCTGGAGCTCTTGGGGGTCGATGATGAGCGGGTTTTGGTCCAGGACTACCAGGTCGGCGTATTTGCCGAGTTCCAGGCTGCCGAGGTTTTGCTCGTCGCCTGCCGCGTAGGCGCTGCCCAGGGTGTAGTTGCGCAGGGCTGTTGCCGCATCGATGCGCTCGCTCGGCAGCCAGCCGCCCTCGGGCCAGTGGCTTTTGGGGTCCTGGCGCGTGATAGCCGTGTAGAGCACGTTCATGCTGGTAACAGCTGTGATGGGGCTGTCGGTACCGAAGGCTTGGCGAATGCCGCGCTGCTTATAGGTTGCGAACGGCCACATGATGCGGCTGCGCTCCAAGCCCAGGTCGCGCTCCGGACCACCCGGGTCGAGCGTGATATGGCAGGGCTGGCTCGAGGCAACCACGTCGAGCTTGCGCAGGCGGTCGATGTCCTCGGGCAAGAGGTTCTCCAGATGCTCAAGCGTGTTATGACCGTGCTGGGGCAGGCCGTACAGGTCGGCCGCTTCCTCGAAGATATCCAGCGCGGCATGAATCGCACCGTCACCAATGACGTGGATGCGCACGGTGTGACCGCGCTCCGCGGCCGCCAGAACCAGTTTGCGCATGCGCTCAGCCGGAACCGTCAGACGGCCCTGGTCGCCCGGGAAGCGCGGATTGGTATAGGGCTCGGTGAGATATGCCGTGTGTTCGCTCGACACGCCATCGAAGAACTGCTTAAAACCAGGCGCCGAGAGCAGCGCGTTGTTCGCGTAGCGGGTCTGCAGTTCTTCTAAGCGCGATTGGTCATCCAGCAGTGTGGGGAATAGATGGGCTCGGATGCCCAGTTTGCCGGCTGCCTGCAGTTTGTCGTAGACGTCGTCGCGGATAAAATCGCAGCCCGGCATGGGCATGAGCGACATATCGCAGATCGAGGTGATGCCCTGCTCGGCCATACGCTTCATCTGGTCGGCGTAAGCGCTCGCGATGCGGTCCTCGCCCAGCCACTCCAGGCAGCGCGGTAGCAGCTGCATGGCAGCCGCCTCGTGAGCAATGCCCGTGAGCTCGCCGTTTGCATCCTTGTCGTAGCTGCCGCCCGCTGGCGGCTCGCTGTCGCGTGTGACGCCGAGCGCCTCGAGTGCGCGGCTGTTGAGCCAAAGCGTATGCCCGTCGCCCGAATACATAACGCAGGGACGATCGGGGAATGCCGCATCGAGCGACGCCTTGGTAGGATGCTCGGGCGGGTCCCAACGGTAGTCGCGCCAGCCCTGCGTCACAACCCAAGCGTCATCGGGCAGGTCCTGGGAAAACTCGAGCGCATGTTGCACCAGCGCCGCCTCGGACGTGCCCATATCCATAAGCATGTACGGCGAGGAACCGACCGAGGTATGGAAGAAGTGCAGATGAGCGTCATGGAAACCGGGGCAGACAAACTGCTCGCCGTAGTCGATAACCGACGTGGCGGCGGGAGCGGCGGCGATCACGTCATCGGGCGCACCGACTGCGACGATACGGTCGCCTGCGATGGCAATCGCCAGCTCGCGGGCGGTATCGATGCCGTCTTGCGCGGTAAAGACGTTCTTGGAGCGGATAATCCGATCGATATGTTGCATGGGCATCCCCATCTCTGGCAGGAAATTCAACACCCCCGAGTGTACTCCCCCGCCCTTGTAACAAAACCCCAAGCGGCAAACGGCAACTTTACCAGCCCTAGCGGCAGGTGGCATACTGGAGAGAGCCTGTACGATTTTGCGATCAACCCAGCAAGGAGCAAATCGACCATGACGAAGACCAAGGCACAGCAGATTATGGCGGCGACCGAGGCTCGCGCGGCTGACGACGTCACCGCAGCCATCAAAGATATCGCTACCGAGTTTGAACCCTATATCATCAAGCAGCGCCGGCACTTCCATAAGCACCCGGAGCTGAGCCTTGCCGAGGAGCGCACGACCTCCGACATCGCCAACCAGCTCGACGCCATGAATATCCCCTATGAGCGTCCCCTTAAGACGGGTCTGGTGGCGACCCTTCGCGGCACCGCGCCCGATGCCTACCGCGAGGACGGCACGCCGCGCCGCCGCATCCTGCTGCGTGCGGATATCGACGCCCTGCCCGTCACCGAGCAGACCGGCGAGGAATTTGCCAGCGTCAACGAGGGCTGCATGCACGCCTGCGGCCACGACTGCCACATCGCCATGATGCTCGGCACGCTGCAGATTCTGCGCCATATGACCGACGACATCCACGGCGAGGTCCGCATCGTCTTCCAGCCCAGCGAGGAAAACGGCCAGGGCGCCAAGCTCATGATCGGCACGGGTGTGCTCGACGGCGTCGATGGCGCCTACGCCGCGCACATCTGGAGTGAGGTCGACGCCGGCACCGTGAGCTGCGAGCCCGGCCCGCGCATGGCCAATACCGACTGGTTCCGCATCGACGTCCGCGGCACCTCGTGCCATGGCGCCATGCCCCAGCGCGGCCACGACGCCGTTATGGTTGCCGCCGAGAGCGTCAACGCTCTGCAGACCATCGTCTCGCGCGAGATCAGCCCCTATGAGCCGGCTGTCATCACCGTCGGCGAGCTGCACGGCGGCACCGCGCGCAACGTTATCGCCGGCACGGCCTACCTTGCCGGCACGGTGCGCACCTACGGAGATTCGACCCACGAGGAAATGCCGGAGCTTATGCGCCGCATCGTGGAGCATACCGCGGCCGCCTTGGGCGCCGAGGCAGAGCTCACCGACTACACCATCGCCAACTACAAGGTCGAAAACGACGCCGCCTCGAGCGAGCGCTGCCGTCAGGCTGTAATCAAGTGCCTGGGCCCCACCGGTCAAGGCCATTACCGTGGCACGCTTTCGGGCGAGGATTTTTCGGAGTACCTGCGCCGCGTGCCGGGCGTGCTCGCCTTTGTAGGTACGCGCAACCCCAAGATTGGTGCCACGTACGCCCAACATTCCTGCTTCTACAAGATCGACGAGACCGTGCTGGCAAAGGGCTCCATGGTGGCCGCCCAGTATGCTATCGACTTTTTGGCCGAGCCCACGCAAGAGGAGCTCGACGGCCCCACGATCGCCGCGGTTGCCGAGACCAACCCCGACTTGGCCGCCAAGCTGCGCTCTGCCAAGGCAACAGCCGCTGAGGCGCGCGACGCCATGCACGATGCTCGCACCGCTCGCCATGCTGCAATCAAGGGCATCCACGATGCGCGGGCTGCCGCTCGCCACGAGGAGAAGCGCGACGAGTAGCCATCACGCCCACCCATAACAACCTGGCTAGAGCAAAGCGGGGGCGAACGTTATCTCAACGTTCGCCCCCGCTTATGTGTCGACCGCTTTTCTAGCGCGTCCTCCGTCACGACAGGAAAGAGCGAAGGATGGTGAGCCAGCGTGGGGGTTCGAGGTGGATGATGTCGTCGGGGACTCCGGCGGGCGCATGGCCGCCAAAGAGTAGGCCGGCATCTACCGGATTGATGAGGCGCACGATCCATACGGCGATGACCAGCATGCACAACACGGTGACTGCAATGTCGACACCACGCTTTAGCTTGCTCGATGCCACCTCCTCGCGCACGAACGCGAGCACAAACGCAATCGGCACCACCCAAAACAGCGGATGGTAGGCAAAGGCCGCCGCAAAATCGAGACGCAGCGCCGCCAGCCACGCCCTCGTCATGCCGCATCCCGGACAAGGAGCGCCCGTCATCATTCGAAAAATGCAGCCGATATCGAGCAGGTAGAGCGCGAGCCAGGCAACAAAGAGCGCGCCGGTGCAAAAAAGGGCGCGGCGAAGGAGCTCTGCCGTGCCCCTATGTCCCTGGGAGCTGTTCACGCCGCCCTTATTGTTAGGCACGAGCGCCAAGGCGAGTGTTGTAAGCCGTTGCCATGGCATTGGTATTATTGATGATGATGTTCATAGCGAAGATGGGACCAAGGCCGCACAGGAGCGCGCCGAAGATCTGCCACAGAAGAACGGTGGTGCCGTTTTCCTGGAACACCAGGCCGTAGCGAGGAGCGTTGGCCTGCAGGCGGTTGCCAATCTTGTAATACCAGTAGTACGCGTAGAAGCCGCAGGTCACAAACGATAGAAGGATGAATTCCGCCAGACCCGGCGTGTAATCGCCGTCATCCTGACACAACGTGTTGACGTCGCGTGCCAAGCAATACAGGAAGTAGAACGAATAGATACCGCAGGTCACAAGAGAGAGCAGCAGCCAGCCGATCAGGCTGCGGTCAGCCTTAATGGGGCCATAGCCCATCGGAGCGGATGCGGACTGTTGGGCGTATTGACCGGTGTACTGCTGCTGAGGCTGGGGCACGGGCTGAATAGCCTGGGCCGGAGCGGGCTGGGGCTGCGGGGCCGGAGCGGCAGAAGCGGCACCAACGGCGGATCCGCAAACAGGGCAGAATTTGGCATCATCCGAAATGGGAGAACCACAAGTGGGACAGAACATGAGCCTCTCCTTTTCCTAAGGCGTCGCACGCCTTCAAACCTTACACGTCTACGTTCTCAACAATAGCCGCGACGTTGTTGCGCAACATTGACCAATTTCCGAGAAATTTTGCTGCAACCGTTTTCCCAGGCATTTTCTTGCTTTCGCAGTAGAAAAAGGCACCCCGGGCTCAGTTGCCCAGGGCGCCTCGACCGGCTATTCGGTTTGATTGTTTTCGGCAGCAGGATTATCGCCCGGCTCATCCGCCGGCGTGGCAACGGCATCCCAATCGGGCTCCGCAGGCGTCGCCTCGGACGCCGGTGCGGGGACAGGAGCAGGTGCCGGGGCAGGGGCAGGCGCGGGTGCCGGGGCAGGCGCAGCACCAGTGGCTGCCGTGGGATTGAATCCCGCAGGAGCAGGCTTCTTCTCACCCGGGAGCACAAAAGTCAAAACGTCGTCCTTGTCCTCATCGGCCCATTCGCTTGCATAACGTGCAGCCCAATAGCCAACGGCACGGTGCTTGAGCATCTTGCCAAAGACCGTAAGGAACACCGTGACGAATGCAATCAGCACCAGGAACAATACGAGCGTGACACCACCGGCGGTAACAATCGCCTCGATACCCGTGGGGCGATAGTAATAGCCGTACGCGCCAATTCCGGCGATGGCACCAAAGACAGCTGTCAAGATCCACGTAATGGCGTTGGAAACCAGGCCCGTCAAAAACTCGGGAAGGAACGAAGCGCAGAACAGCTTGGTCTTGTTGTGCTTAAACGCCGCCCAGACCTTGTCGAGCGAAAACGCGCTCTCAACGCGCCCGGTCACCGCAAAGTGCATCACGGCAATGTCGGCGAACATCTTAAAGAAGACCCCCAAGACTGCCGTGGCAATCATAGCCAGGACAAGCAGGCCGAGCGAACCGAACAGCGCAGCCTCGAGCGCAT
Source organism: uncultured bacterium (assembly GCA_905215835.1). Taxonomy (GTDB): domain Bacteria; phylum Actinomycetota; class Coriobacteriia; order Coriobacteriales; family Coriobacteriaceae; genus Collinsella. The sequence goes on from CAJMRR010000020.1 coordinate 8,539, forward strand.
AGGAGCCATAGTAGGAGTACGAGCCTGCGGCACCAAGCGCCACGCCCTCCACCAGCGAAAGCACTACACCGATAACGGGAATGGCAGCGATAACCTCGAGCACGACCGAAATAACGCTCGAAAAGACTCCGAGACCAAACGACGTGGAACGCATCAGCGGACGATCCATGCCGTCATCGATCTTAAGCGACAGATCGCGACCCCACTCGATGCCAAAGCCGGAACCGCACACGCTCGCAATGCAAGCTGCCAAAAAGCCGATGGCAGCCGCAATGCCGCCAATAACGGGAATAAACAACACGAGCACCGACACAACGCAAATCAGCGCCGGCAAAAACGCGATTTGGCATACACGCTGAAGCACGCCCGGGGTCTTGGTCATATCCTGGAACGCCTGAACCACACAGCCCTTTGGCGCATTCGCCACGGGCGGTTGCGGAACAAACTGCTGGGGCTGAGGCTGTCCCTGGGGAGCGGGGCCAGCGGCACCGGCATTAGGAGCACCACACACGCCGCAGAACTTGTCGTTATCGCCCATGGGGGCGCCACACTGCGAGCAGAACATAGAATCATCCCTTCGTATCTAGAGCGAATCACCTGGATCGCAAACGATGTCTTTGGCATCATTATCACCCAATGTGAGTTCAAATACTCTTAGATGACGTATTTGCAACGCGCGAGGCGCTTTTCGATTGTTTGATGAATGCGTTCGCGCTAGTTCGTGCCGCGGAAACCCTTGCCGACGATCTCGGAACTGTCGACAATCGTGATAAAGGCACCCGGATCGACCTCGCGCGCATAGCGGCGCAGTTGCACGGCCTCGCGACGGCTCAGCACGCTCATGATCACCGTCACGCACTTGCCCGAGAAGGCACCGTAGCCGCGACTAATGGTCGCCGTACGGTTGAGATGCTTGACGATAAACTCCTCGACCTTAAGGGGCTCGGAACAAATGACCGTGCAGACCTTACGAAGGTGAATGCTCTCGATGGCTTTGTCGACCACAAGCGTCTTGGCAAACAGGCCGAGCACGCAATACAGACCGACACGCGGGCCGTACAAGAAGGCCGCGATGGCCACGATGCCGATATCGACCAGCAGCAGGGCGCGGCCAATCTCGAGCGTCGTGCGGCGCTTGAGGATCATGGCAAGAATGTCCGTGCCACCCGTCGAGGCGCCGATATCAAAGACGATGGCGCTGCCGAGCGCCGGCAGAATCACGGCAAAACACAGGTCGAGCCACATATCGCCCGTCATCGAGACACTGGTCGGGATAAAGAGCTCGAAAAGCGAAACATAGGCGGACAGCGCAAACGAGGCGAAGACGCTCCACAGGATTGCCTTGCGCTCCAAAAAGATAAAGCCCAAAACGACGAGAACCGCGTTGATAATCCACATAAAGACGCCGACGGGCAGGGTCGGGAACAGCGTGGACAGAATAACCGACACGCCCGAGGTGCCGCCAAAAGCAAAGTGATTAGGGGTTTTAAACGCAACGATGGCAAAGGCCGTAAGAATCAGGCCCAGATTGAGCTCGGCGAAAAAGCGCGGGAAGCCTGGCTCCTGGCTACGCTTTTGGCCGGCACGCTCGCCGCGCTCGATATCGGTGCGATCAACCACGCGCTCCATCGGCACCACGGGAGGACGATGTACCTCCTCGGCAGCTCGCGATGCCGCCTCTGCCGCGGCAGCCTCAATCGCCCATGCCTGGCTTTCTGTTTCGTGCTCGTCAGCCATTACGGCAACCCCTCGTTAACAATTTGGAAACAATGCGCCCATTAGGGTAACGCGGAACACGACGATTGCAACCCCTAGTTAGACGAGCGGTATGCCTACATCGGGGACATACAAATAACGGCCGGCCGCACATACATCCGTGCGGCCGGCCGTTTGACGTTTTCGCAGATAAAACCTGCTAAAATAAACATCCCTTTTTGGTAGGTTACTCGTGCTGGTTGGTGCGGTGCTCGTACTCCTCGGGGGTGATGACATCCTCGATGCGTAGGTTGACGCCTGCCACCTCAAGGCCGGTCATCGCGGCCAGACGCTCGGTCACGCGCGCCTTGACGTCGTCGAAAATCGCGGGCGCGTAGGCGCCGTACTCGATAATGACGGAAATGTTGACGACCACGCGGTTGTCATCGGTGACCTCGACCGTCACGCCCTTGGTCAGGTTCTCGGCACCAAACTGCTCCTGCACAAAGTGCATGAGGTTGCCCTTCATGCCCAGGACGTGCGGCACCTCGCGGGTGGCCATGGCGACGATCTTCTCGATTACACCGTTGGAATAGGTCAGCGAGTCCTCGGACTCGTCTGTTTCCTCATCATCCTCGTCCGCATCGTCGGCGGGTTCGGCCTCGACGAGCGCCTCGTCCTCGAGCGTTACGTCCTCGGCCTCGGCGGCGACGGTCTCGTCTGCCTCGGGCTCAGTATCGGCCACATCGACCTTCGTGTTAAAAGCCATGGTTCCTCCTTATGCCCACCGCACACGCGGCGGTCGAATACATACTAGCGGCCGCTAAACAGACGGCCGAAGAAGTTGACGATCCCGTTCTCGCCGTCACGGATCTGGCCAATCACGGCGCCGATCAGTACAAAGAATGCGATGACGAGCGTATCCCACAGGCCGAGCGTGAGCACCAGTACGGCGAGCACAAAACCAGCGACGGCTCCAAGCGTGGTATTGGGATGACGGACGGCATAGCTCCAGATGGCTGCCCCCGTACCCTTGATGAGACCCATGGCCTCATCAAAATCATTGGCGACCGCGTCATGCGACTCGGTACCCTCCACCTTGGGATCGACGACCTCGCTAGCCGGCGCGGCGCTCTGATCGATAGTCAGGCGCGGAGTGCGGACGGTCTTGTCTTGATTGGTATCACTCACCGGAAACCTCCACGGTCTGGACGGTAGTCTTGGACGGCAAAAAACGAACGCGTGCGGTCGTGCCCGGCGTGCCGAGCATGGTGTCGCAGGCCTCCTCGATACGTTGCTGCATCGCGGCTGCAAGGGAGGCCACATCCCGGTCGTCGAGCGCGATGGCGTCGACCTTAAAACGGACGCGCGATTCGTCGGAGCCCTGCACGCGCGCCTCGACATGCTCGACCATCACGCGGTCGTCGCGCTCTGCCGCGGTGCGAGCACACGAGGAGAGGGCGGCGAGCGTGACCTCGATATTACGCTCCCCCGCCGGATGCACGCAGGACGGCTCGCGACGAGCAAACATCAGGCGAAAGAAACACACGAGCACGCCGAGCGCCACGACACCGCCGCACGCCGTAACAACGATGCGAGGCAGCGGATCGCGCATCAACAGCATAAAGCGATAGGTATATGGCCCCCAAAACTGGCAGACTAACGTACCCAGCGCCACGACGGCGGCGGCAAGATACACGATCGCCAGGGCTCGTTTGAGCACGCGCATGCAGCGCTCCCTTCAAATCTCGATCCACAGAATGCAAAACGATTCGCATCATTATAAAAGAGCCGGGTCCGGTGCCTCATTGCACGCGGATCCGGCTCATCTATTCCACGAGGCTTGCATGCTCGCTTCATTATGCCCAGATATGCACGGCTCAATCCGTGCGGGCCTACTCCTCCTCGAGGGCAGCGATGACCTCGTCGGTCATGTCCATGGTGCTGTAAACATCCTGGACGTCGTCGAGCTCCTCAAGACGGTCGATGAGGCGCTGAACCTTCTTGGCGTCGGCGCCGGAGACCTCGGTCGGGGTGGTCGGGACCATGGTGGTCTCGGAGCCCTTGACCTGGACGCCCTGCTCCTCGAGCGCCTTGGAGACAGCCATGACCTCGTTGGCGGTAGTCCAGACGATCCACTCCTCGCCGGCGTCCTCGTAGTCCTCGCCACCGGCCTCGGCGATGGCCATCATGAACTCATCCTCGTCACCAGCAGCACCGTTGGCGATCATGGTCTCCTTCTTGGCGTTCTCGTCCAGGATCTCCTTGGCGACGACGATCTGACCCTTGCGCTCAAACTGGAAGGCGACGGAGCCGGAGGTGCCCAGGTTGCCACCAGCGTGGGAGAAGGCGGAACGGACATCGGCGGCGGTGCGGTTGCGGTTGTCGGTCAGGCAGTCGACGTAGACGGCGACACCGGCGGGACCGTAGCCCTCGTACACGATGTTCTCGTAGACGGCGGCATCGGCACCCGAACCAAAGGCCTTATCGATAGCAGACTTGATCTTGTCCTTAGGCATGGACTGAGCCTTAGCCTTGGCAACGGCAGCGGCGAGGCTGGCGTTGTTCTCGGGCAGCGGGTCGCCGCCGAGACGGGCAGCAACGGTGATGTTGCGGCTGAGCTTGGAGAAGAGGGCGGAACGCTTGGCGTCCTGCGCGCCCTTACGATGCTTGGTTGTGGCCCACTTAGAGTGTCCGGACATACGTGTCTCCTATCGGTTTCGACCTAAAGCCCAGCGCGAATGCTCGGGCAATATAAACAAACGCTATAAATGATATACCTACTGGCCTGTGAGATAAACAAAAAAATGAAGGCGTCGTGATGATGCAGCCCCTTGGCACAAAGCAGCCTGACCCCAATGCGCTAATCTTTGGTTAGGTCCAGAGGAGGTCGCTGCGGGTGATCGTGGCGCCGATGGCGAAAGGCATGCATGCAATGACCGGGTACAGGTAGCGCATGTAGGTCGAGCCGTTGCAGGGACCGATCAGGCACACGGCGAGCACGCCCAAAAGCGGCACCCAAATGGCCAGCCCGCGCCACGAATGACGACGTAGCAGATAGGCCACCACGGCGATCATGATCCACACATAGGTGGCCGAGCTCATGGCGAGCGAGATAAACGGGATGCGTTGTACTGCCACGCGATACAGGTTGATCAGGTGGTCGCACCAGCGCACAACCTTGCTATCGACCGGATGGAAGTCAAAGTACTTGAGGTTATCGGGCTTCGCCATGATCTCGGCACTGCGCGCCGTGCTGTAGACCCACGCATCGCGGGCACTCGGATAAAAGTAGCCGTAGTAGTTATTGATAAGCGCCGAGATATAACACTCGGGATCCTTTTTGAACATCTGGGCCCACACCTCGAAATAGGCCTTGATGTCCTCCTGCGAGGCGTACTCGTTAAAGCAATTTTTGACGGCGTCCGACTTATCCGGGTTGTAACGGCGGCCCAGATTCTCGTACTTGAGCACACGGTCGATCACGGCACGCTCTTCGTCGGTCACCAAGCCGTCGCAAGGAGCCTCCACGATGGTGCCGTCCTCCTTAACCGTGGGGTTGACGCCCGAGTTGAGGCCGTCGTGCTTTTGGACAAAACGAGCCGTCTGCTGGAACGGAATCGAGAGGATTTCGCGCTTGGAACCAGGCGTGATGTCATGTGCCGGCATAAAGACCTTGGTGAAGTACATATTAGAGGCAAGGCAGAGTGCAAGCACCGCAAGAACTCCCACCCAGCGGAAACGCGGGGTGGTGCCCGAAGGCGCAGCACCAGCCTGCTTGGCTGCACGACGAGCCACGTGCGCGTCCCATGCGCAAAACGCCGCCGCGATTACGCATGCCGCCAGGGGAAACACCAGGCCGCCGTTGCGCAGAAACGTGGAACCCATGGCGCCCATAGCGAGCAGCAGCCAGTCATGGCGCACAAAGAGCACGGGCCTCTGTTCGCCCGCACGCTCGGCATTGGCATCGCGACGGGGCAGGCCGCATGCCACAAGCTTCACGGTCTGCACCAACAGCACCAAAAACGCGTCGGCAAACAGCACATCTTTGGTAAGCAGGGCCGCGTAGTTGGAGAACATGGGCATAAACACAAAGAACAGCAAGATCACGCCGCGGACCGGCAGGCTCACGCCTAGCTTGCGCAGCGACGAGATGGAATAGGCCATACAGGCGGCCGTAATGACGAACTGAGCGCAGGTGTAGATGGCAAGACCTGCGTTGGCGCTGTTGAACAGTGAAAGCCCCAGCTGGACGCACGAACCGATGATAGCCGTGTGCACCACGGGGTGATGTCCGTTGAGCAACACATTGGGATTGAGCAGACGCAGGTAGTCGCTCGTGCCGTTGGGATAGTTGAACCATTGGCGGATCTGCGCGCCCGTATCTCCCATAAAGAGGCCGGGCAGCGAGGCGATGAGCGTGGGCGCCCAGGCGACCATAAGCACCAGGAAGGGCCCGGCAAAGGGATGGACCGAGAGCACGGCGTGAGCCACACGCCATACGCGGCCAAAGTGCGCTTCGGAAAACGGAATGCGCCGAGAGCTCAGCCAATCTAGACACTCAAAGGTAAGGTAGAAGGCAACGACCGCCAAGAGCATCCAGCCCACACCGCCTATCCAGGCGCAGATGATGCGGGCCTTGTCGCCGAGCACGATCTCGGCCGAATCGGTGAGGTCGTAGCTGCGGCCAAACACCATGCAGACGGCAAAGAACAGCGACGGAAGGGTCACCGAGGGACGCCAAGCGTCGCCGCGGCCAAAGAATACGTAGCGAAACGGCAGCGTGAGCAGGCAGGCAAGCGCAAGCAGCATGACCGCGTCGGTATGGCCGGCAAACGAGAGGAGCACCTCGTAGCACACGTACAGCATGCCCGAGGCTTTGGGGTCAATCGCCAAGACTGCGTTGCTCGACACCGGGGCGGGATCGATGGAAAACGCCGTGGTCGCCAACAGCGCGAGCAAAAATGCGATGAGCGTCTGCTTGGCGGGGTAGCGCTTAAACCAGACGATGCGGGCAGCGTCGCGCGCAGCCGTTGTGGAGAGGTCGGAATCCTTCACAGTCCGAAAGCCTTTCTAGAAACCTATCAAACTCGGCAAAACCACCACAAAGGTGCCTGTCCCCTTTGTGGTGGTCTTGGTTAGGCGTCGAGGTAGATGCGCTGGGGGCGATTGCGGTGTCGGGCGAAGATGATGAGCGCCAGGCCGGCGATCACGAGCGGCAAACTCAGCAGCTGACCCATGGTGATGACGCCGCCCAACAGATAACCCAGCTGGGCATCGGGCACGCGCACGAACTCAACGAGAAAGCGGACGATGCCGTACCCCATCACGAACACGCCCATAAACGTACCCTGGGGCAGTAGCGGCTTTTTGCGGCTGAGCACCTGCAAAATACAGAAGAGCACGACGCCCTCAAGAAACGCCTCGTAGAGCTGGGAGGGATGGCGCGGCATATCGCCCGCAGTGCCGCCAAAGACCACACCCCAGGGCAGATCGGTCGGCTTACCCCACAGCTCGCCGTTGACGAAATTGGCGCAACGTCCCAGGCACAGCGCCAGCGGAGCACCGATTACAGCAAGGTCGGCGATGGTCCAGGCGTCGAGCTTATACATGCGGCATACAATGATGCCGCCCAAGATGCCGCCCACCAGGCCGCCATGGAAGCTCATGCCGCCCTCGTTGGTGGCAAAGATCTCGAGCGGATGGGTCCAATAGTAACCATCGCCGTAAAAGACGACGTAAAACAGGCGAGCGCCGATAATGAGGCCAAAGACCGCGCCGACCACGACGCTCGTCAGGTCATCAATCGTAATGTCGAAGCCCCAACGACGCTGCGTGCGGTACATAACGACCGCCGTGAGCAGAGAGCCGACCAGTAGATGGTGATGGGGCCCGCCGAGATTGCGACGGGATCAAGCATATGGTAGAGGTCGTTGAGCATATCGATCCCCCTGCTCCCTACATACAAATGCGGCCGCGGGCCTTACGCTCGCAGCCGCATATTTGGACGTAACGTCTACGCGGAGCGTACCGTCCGCAGCTTTCGCATCTTAGAACGGCGCGTACTCGTCGTACAGGTCCTCGGCCTCGCCGGAAGCATTGACCTGCTCAACGCGGGTAACGCCGGGCACGTGCTCCTTCAGGATGCGCTCGATACCCATGGAAAGGGTCAGCGAGCTCATGGGACAGCCGGCGCAAGCGCCCTGCAGCTCCAGTTTGACGACGCCCTCGTCGTCGACGCCCACATACTCCATATCGCCGCCATCGGCCTGCAGGTTGGGGCGAATCTCTTCAAGAACCTTCTTAAGCAGCTCTTCGTTAACAGCCACAGGGGCTCCTTTCTCACAATTACGCGGGCGCGCCCGCGGACAGAAGCTATGTTACTACAGCCGTGTACCCGCTCACGAGCCGTCCATGCGCGCAGACGCGACTTTCACGAGTAGTCAATTTGGGACGGGTCTCTTTTGGCTGTTTTGCCGCCAGCTGGCGTTGGCACGCGCTACTGCCGAGTCTGCTCCCCGGTACCAATCTGGACATCGACGATGACCTGGCGGTAGCTGATGCCGCAGGAGTCGAGAATGCGGCGGCTGATACGGCCGTCATCGGTGTCGGCATACTTATTGTCCAGGTAGACGACCTCGCCCACACCCACCTGCGCCAGGATCTTGGCGCAGTCGTGGCACGGAAACAGCGTGACGTAGACCGTGGAACCCTCAAGGTCTTTGAGCGAGCCGCGGTAGTTGAGCACGGCGTTTGCCTCGGCATGCACCACGTAGTTGTGCTTGTCCTGCAACGGATCATCACTCGTGCCCCACGGGAAAAAGTCATCGTTGAGCGCCGAGGGCGTACCGTTGTAGCCCACCGAAAGGATGCGGTGGTTGGTGCTGGCGATGCACGCGCCCACCTGCGTGTTGGGGTCCTTGCTGCGGCGCTGCGCGGCAATGGCCACGCTCATAAAGAACTCGTCCCAGCTAATGACGTCGCGGCGCTTGCCCGACGCGGTTTGATGAAGATCGTCCGACATGGCAGACACCTCCGAAATCGCAATAGTTTGACCCATTGTAGCAGGTGGAAAGTGGAGACGTTTTTGTCCCACCGTCTCCATCGCTACGCGCGACGGGGCTTTTGATTGATGTGGTAGAGCTCGGCGAGACCCCGCAGCGTCAGTGCATCGTCGACCGTCAGGCTATGGCCGACAAGGGCCGCAAGCGCCTCTGCATCGTCGCCGGTAATGACGATGGGCACATCGCCCTCCCCCGCGGCCTTGGTCGCGCGCATCTCGGCAAGCACCATGTCGAGCATGCCGTCGATGCGGGCAACCTCGCCCAAAACCACACCCGAGCGCATGGCCTCGCGCGTGTTGCGGCCGATGACGTGTGTTGGCGCCGAGGGCTCAACCTGGGGCAGGCGCGCTGCTGCCGAAAGCGAGCGGGCGCCGAGGGCCAGGCCCGGCGCGATAACGCCGCCGACAAAGGTACCATGCGCGTCGATGACCTCGATATTGGTCGTGGTGCCCAGGTCAATCACGATGCACGGCGAGCCGTAGACGGCGCGGGCAGCCACGGCGTCGGCGATGCGGTCGGGACCGATCTCGGCCGGGTCATCGTAGTGCACGGGCATGCCGGTCTTAAGTCCCGGCCCCACCGTGAGCACGCGCCCCGTGCAGGTACGGGAAAGTGCCGCCTTCCACGGGCGCTCGAGCGCCGGGACCACGCAGCTCAGCACAGCAGCCGTGGGCACAAGCGCGCCCGGCATGCCCGCATCGGCCGCCAGTGCGACCATGACCTGCACGAGACGCATGCGCGCCTCGTCTGCCGTGATGCTCGACGGCGTGGTGATCTCGCACGTCGCAAGCGGACATTCCTGCGCCGCGGCCGAATCCTCTGCAAACAGGCCAAAGCGAATGAACGTGTTGCCCACGTCGACCGTCAATATATATGCGCACCCATTAAGCATCGTCGGCGCTCCTTTCGTCTGCCCAGCAGTATATCCCTCCGGCAAACAGGGGTAGCTAAAATAGCCCCGTCCCAAAATGACTAGCTTGCGGCTATACTGGTGCGCGGTCGTTTGCGAGCTCACGCGGCGGCCCTTGGTAACCCGACTTCCCGCGCCGTATCCGTAACGGCGCTCCCGGGGGAAGCGGATATACGCAAAGGAGTTTTATATGAGCAATCCCTCGAACCGCGCTTCGATGCGCGGGCAACTCACGCTGCGCGGCGTCGTCATCGGCGTCCTTGGCTGCGTGATCATCACGGCAAGCTCGGCCTATACCGCCCTCAAGATGGGCGCACTCCCCTGGCCGATCATTTTCGCTGCCGTCATCTCGCTGTTCTTCCTGAAGCTCATGGGCAACGCCAGCCTCAACGAGGCCAACGTCACCCACACCATCATGTCCGCAGGCGCCATGGTCGCTGGCGGTCTGGCGTTTACCATCCCGGGCGCCTGGATGCTGGGCCATGCCGACCAGATCAGTTGGCTCGACATGTTTATCGTGGCACTCGCCGGCACTATCCTAGGCCTGCTGGCCACGGCACTCATCCACCGTCACTTTATCGTGGACGCCGCGCTTGAGTTCCCCACCGGCAACGCCGCAGCTCAGACCCTGCGCGCGACCGAGGCCGGCGGCAAGACCGGCAAGCAGCTCTTTGGCTCCATGGCCATCGCCGGCATCTACAGCGTGCTGCGCGACGCTCTGGGCATTGTGCCCAGCATGCTTTGCACGCTCAATATCCCCGGCGTGACCTTTGCCATCTACAACTCGCCCATGTTGCTGTCCATCGGTTTCCTCGTGGGCTTCGCCCCGGTCGCGTTCTGGTTTGCCGGCGCGCTGCTGGGCAACTTTGGCATCATTGTCGGCGGCACCGCTGCCGGTCTGTTTGACGTTATGACCGCACAGGGCATTGTTAAGTCCCTGGGTATGGGCCTCATGATGGGCTTTGGCGTCGCCGTCGTCCTCAAGGACATCCTGCCGCAGGTCGCCGGTATCGTCCGCGGCCTCGCCGCCGACAGCTCCACCGACACCGACGAGCAGTCGCTCATCTCGGGCTCCCTTAAGCTCGACGCCGGTATCATCGGCCTGGGCGCTGCCGCCATCGCCGTGATCATCGCCATCGTGCTCGACCTTGGCCCCGTTCCGGCCGTCATCGTCACGCTGTTCACCTTTGTCACCACCATCATGAGCGCGCAGAGCTGCGGCCAGACGGGTATCGACCCCATGGAGATCTTTGGCCTCATCGTCATGCTCATCGTGGCTGCCTTCGCGCAGCTCGCGCAGGTCAAGCTGTTCTTTATCGCCGGCATCGTGGCCGTGGCGTGCGGCCTTGCGGGCGACGTCATGAACGACTTTAAGGCCGGCGCCGTGCTGGGCACCAACCCACGTGCGCAGTGGATCGGTCAGGCCATTGGCGGCATCGT
>CAJMRR010000021.1 GCA_905215835.1 uncultured bacterium
GTAGGGCGACGCGGGCACGCTCGCGCCGCCGATGCCGTTCTTGCCGTGAATGAGCGCGGTGGACGCCGGCGGCGTATAAGGCTCAGTCGCCTGCAGAGGACGGTCGGCGCCCAGGTACACCGGCACCTCGGGACGACCCAGCAGATCGAGCACCGCCAGGCAATTGTGCGCCGATTGCTCGACGCGCACGTTGCCAAAGCACGTGGTAATGCCCACGAGCTCCACCTCGGGGCTCGCGATGGCATAGGCCAGCGCCATCGCATCGTCCACACCCATATCCAGATCAAGGATCAGCTTCTTGATTGCCATTGTTCTACTCCGCTTCTCCGTCTTGTACTAAATCGTCTAAATCAAACACGCGCTCAACTTCGGCGCGCGTGGGAATCGACTGTTGCGCGCCCAAGCGCGACACCGTCACCGCCGAGGCGCGTGCACCCGCCGCCATGCACTCAAAGAGCGGCAAGCCCTCCAGACGAGCCGCGGCAAGCGCACCGATAAACGTATCGCCGGCGGCCGTGGTATCGACTACCGTGCTTGAAAGCGCCGGCATGCGCAGCAGCTCGCCGTCATCGCCGAGCGTAACCGACCCGGCGCCGCCCAACGTGATGACCGCAGCTCCGGCACCCTTGGCGAGCAGGGCATTGAGCGCCGCAACGCAGCTCGCATCATCCGCGGGCAAGATGCCCGTCAGCACCTGGCACTCAGTCTCGTTGGGGCAGACCAAGTCGACCGCAGGCCAGGCCTCCGCAGGCAACTCGCAAGCAGGCGCTGGATTAAAGACCGTATAGAACCCCAGCTCGTGAGCGCAAACAAGCGCCTCGGCCGTCGCCGCAAGGTCACATTCGCCCTGGGTGATAAAGACGCTTCCGGCAGCCGGGGCAATCTCGCTGGCGTCGCCGTCGAGCTCATGGGCCACCAGACGCCTCAGCGCGCAGGCAACGTCCGCGCCCGCAAGCACATGGTTGGCGCCCGGTGACAGTATGATGCGGTTGTCGCCCTCGCAGCGAATGATGGTCGCCGTTCCCGTCTCCACGTCATCGCGATGCACTACAAAGTCACAGTCCACGCCGGCGTCTTGGAGCCCCGCCACGAGCGACGCGCCGAACGCGTCGCGACCGACCGCGCCGATCATGTGCGTGCACGCGCCCATACGCGCGGCAGCTACGGCCTGATTGGCGCCCTTGCCGCCGGCGTTGGTGATAAACCCGCTGCCGCCGACGGTCTCGCCCGCACGCGGTATGCGCTCGCACGCCACCGAAAGGTCCATGTTCATACTGCCGAACACCGCAACGATGCCGCGATCTGCCATGGAAACCTCCTCATCTGCGGGCCTTATGCCCACCGTCGGCCGTCGATCGTGCACTCTCGCACCCCCTATAACTTTAGTTCACTTTGATGTGGACGCGCGCTTGAGCTTGCGCCAGCAGCAAGCATTCACAGGAGCAGGCAGTTACAATGAAGGCGTGCTGATTATTCTCGTCATTGGATGATGTTTTATGGAACAATTCTCGCAATCGGGCTCGCGCGGTCGACGCCGCACGGGCAACGAGCCGGCGCCGCACGAACGCGTGAAGAGCGAACGCCGTGCCAACGAGCCGCGACGCACCACGAGCCCCCATCGCGCTTCTGCCAACAACGCGGGCCGCGCCAACACTCCCGCCGCGGAGCAGACGCCTGCTCGCCCCAAGTCCCGCTACATCCCTGCCCTTGACGGCCTGCGCACGCTTGCCGTCGTCGCGGTGGTGCTCTATCACCTCAACCTCACGTGGGCGCAGGGCGGTCTGCTCGGCGTCACGATCTTCTTTGTGCTTTCGGGCTATCTGATCACACGCCTGCTACTCAACGAAGTCGCTAAGACCGGCCGCATCGACCTCAAGAGCTTCTGGATCCGCCGCATCCGTCGCCTGGTCCCCGCCGTGGTAACCGTCGTGGTGGTGACCTGTGCGCTGTGCACCGTCTTCAACCACGTGATGCTCACCAAGATGCGCCCCGACATTCTGCCGTCACTGCTGTTCTTTAACAACTGGTGGCAGATTGCCCAAAACGTCTCGTACTTCAATGCTCTGGGCGATCCCTCGCCGCTCACGCACTTTTGGTCGCTTGCCATCGAGGAACAGTTCTACCTGATTTGGCCGCCGCTGCTGTTTGCCATGGTATCCATGCATGTGAGCAAACCCAACACGCGCCGCGTGGTTCTAGGCCTTGCCGCGGTATCTGCCCTTGCCATGATGGTGCTTTACAACCCTGCCGCCGACCCCAGCCGCGTGTACTACGGCACCGACACCCGCGTGTTCTCGCTGCTGCTGGGTGCCTGGATGGCCTTTATCCCCGATCGCGACCTGGCGCCGGTGCGTCTCGCTCGTCGTTTGGGGCTCAATCGCCTGGCCGGCGCCGCCAAGCACGGCAAGAACGCCGAGGGCAAGCCTGGCGAGAAGGCCGACGAATCAGCCGAGACCGGCCCGGCACAGCCGAGCGCCCTCGTGCGCTTTTGGTCCTCGCCCGCATCCATCGATGTGTTGGGCCTCGTGGGTCTGGTTGGCCTTGCCGCCATGGTCGCGCTCACCAACGGCTACACCGCGTTCCAGTATCGCGGAGGCACGCTGCTGTGCTCGATCCTCACACTCATGGTCATCGCGGCCTGCGTGCAGCCCCAGGGAATGGTTGCCCGCGCGCTGTCCGCCGAGCCGCTCGTATGGGTTGGCAAGCGCTCGTACAGCATCTACCTGTGGCACTATCCCCTGCTGTTGCTCATGAACCCGGTCGCCAACATCAACGATACACCGTGGTGGCAGTACATTTTGCAGGTGCTGTTGGTGGTCGCCGTGGCCGAATGCTCATATCGCTTTATCGAGACGCCGTTTAGAAAGGGCGCCTTTGGGCGCACCGTATCCGAGTTCCGCGACGGCACCGCCACGCCCGCCAACTGGGTGCGCGCGCACGTCCCTGCCTGTGCAGCCTGCGCTGTCGTGTTGGTCGTTGCACTGGGCGGCCTGATCTTTGTGCCCGAGACGTCTGCGCTGAGCGGCGAGGGCGCCGAAGTTCTGAACAAGGAAGCCAAGAACGCCGCACCCACCGACCAGCAGGCGGCCGACGACACCGACAAGGACAACGACGGCTTCCCCGACGGCTCCTACGACCTGTTGATGATCGGTGACTCCGTGTCGCTGCGCGCCGTTGATTCCTTTGACGGCGTGTTCCCGCACAGCCATATCGATGCCGAAAAGGGCCGCCAGTTCGATGCGGGCCGTGCGACATTTGAGGGCTATCTTCAACAGAACCTTGCCGGCAAGATCGTGGTCTTTGCGCTGGGCACCAACGGCTTGGTAACCGACGACCAAATCGACGCCATCATGGCCGATGCAGGAGATAAGCGTATTGTGGTGTTTGTGAACACGCGCAGTCCGCAGCCGTGGGTTGGCTCTACCAACCAGGCCATCGCTAACGCCGTTACGCGCTACAAGAACGTGCGCGTTATCGACTGGTACGGATACAGCGCCAACCGCAACGACCTGTTCGATGGCGATGGCACGCACCTATCGACCACTGGCGTGACTGAGTACCTCAACTTGATCCACGATGCCGTCAAGAAGGACCTGCCCGTGCATCCCGAGGATCACGTCAACGATCCGCAGCCGGCAGCCGTCAAGTCTGCCACCGACGCACTCGTCAATGCGCTCGCTCTCAAGCCGCACAAGCTGGGCACCGACAAGTAACCTGCAGCGCAAACTTCCCACATCCGGAGGGGGTGTCTGCCACGGCAGACACCCCCTCCGGCAGTTAGGGACACTCCTGGCGCAGCCAATGAAGACCTCTACGGATGAATTCCAGGCCGCTCCGTCGCTCCAGACATCGTTTCCGCGCCTCGTGCCTGCCCCAAACAATCAAAACAAGCCCTTTTCGCCGCACCCTCAAAGGTCTGTGGGCAAAAAAGGGCAAATATGAGTACTGTTACCATTTTAGTAGCAGGCAAAACCACCCAAAATGACGTCCGAGCGACCCCTACAACCCCCTAAAGCAGCCAACCTGACTGGTTTAAGGCGTATTGGAGCCAATTTTAATGAACATACTAAAGGCTATGTTCATTATCTTTTAGGATGTAAATGCTATTCACTTAGCAACAGTACTCATATTTGGCATTTTTTGTCCATTGCTATATAACTAACACCCTATAGCAGACAAAAAACAGGCCGCAGCCCATCGCTGCGGCCTGTTCGGAAGCAAAAGTGGGCGTTAAGCGCTGTAGCCCATCGCTTGCAGCACAAACATGACGACTGTCAGCACCGTAATCACGGCGATAGTCGCCCAAGTGAGCACGTTCCACACGCGGCCATTGCGGTTGGCACCCATGATGTGACGGTCGGCGGCGATAACCACCTGGAACACCAGAACCACGGGCAGTAGCACGCCATTGATGACCTGTGAGGTCATCATAATCTGGAACAGATCGACGCCGGGCATAAGCACCAGCACGGCAGAGATACCGATGATGGCCGTAATGATGCCGCGGTAAACCGGGGCCTCGTCCCAGCTGCGGTCGGCACCGCGCTCCCAGCCAAATGCCTCGCAGATAGCGCTCGACGTAACGCCCGGCAGCACGCAGGCGGCCAAGAAGCTCGCCGCGACCAGGCCCGAGGCAAACAGTACCGTGGACCACTGACCCGCAATAGGCTCCAGCGCGCGGGCAGCATCGGCGGCATCGCTAATCTGAATACCCGCCGGGAACAGCACCGTACCGGTCGTGATGATAATGAAGCCCGCAATGATATCAGCAGCGATCGAGCCGCTCACGGTATCAATACGCTGCAGCACGATGTCGTCCTCGCCCGCGTTCTTATCGACCACGTTGTTCTGCGCCAAGAAAATCATCCACGGCGCGATGGTGGTACCGATCGTTGCGACCACGAGCGACACGTAGCTGGGGTCATTTTGAATGTTAGGCACGACCAGGTCGACCGCGACCTCACCCCAGTTGGGGCCAGCCATAAACGCGGCGACAATATAGGTCACGAAGACACAGCTTACCAGCAGCAGAATCTTCTCGATGCGCTGGAAACTACCCGACATGGTAAGCATCCACACCAGCAGCGCCACCAAAGGCACCGAGATGCTCGCCGGCACGCCAAAGAGAGCAAGGCCGCTGGCGATACCCGCAAACTCCGAAATGGTCACAGCCGTGTTGGCGATCAACAGCGCCGCCATAGCAAGTACACTCTTGCGCACGCCAAAGCGCTCGCGGATGAGCGATGCCAGGCCCTTGCCCGTGACGCAGCCGCAGCGCGCCGCGGTCTCCTGCGTCACGATGAGCAGCACAGTCATGACGGGAAGCATCCAGAGCATCTTGTAGCCATAGTTGGCGCCCGCACTGGAATACGTTGCAATGCCGCCGGCGTCATTGCCCGAAAGCGCCGCCAGCAGACCGGGGCCCATAGCGCCAAAGATGGCCGCGATGGTCAACTTTTGCTTGGTGCCCGACTTTTGCTTGGTATTTTGCACGCGACCACCTAACCAATGACCGACATGGTGAGCAGCACCGCAGCGGCGCAGTACGCTACGCACGAGATCATGACGGCAATAACGTTCATGGCGGTGCCCGACGTGTTGAGGTCATGCTCGTCACGCCAGAACAGCACCATCAGGTAAATCACGGCACTCATGTTGCCAACCAGGCAAATGATAGCAGCGATATTAAAACACCCGGTAAAGAGTTGCTCCTCAAACATGGACGCATCGGGGAATGCAGCGGTGCGCACCAGCTGCGCGCACAGGTAGGTCACGAGCGAAAGGATCAGGCCCATACCCGTGCTCTGGAAGAAGAATCCCAGGTACGGTTTGGGCTCGTCGTCGTGGCCGTCGTACTCGAGGAAGTAGTTCTTGACGAACGACACCATGCGCGAGGCAGCAAGCAGCACGAGCGGCATGGCGCACATGGGGAACACCACCAGATGCGCGGAGCCGAGCGCCGTTCCCAGCACGGTCGCCATGATGCACGACGCGATGCCCCATACAACAACCCAGTACTGGCGATGCACGAACCAGCTGAGCACGTTCGTCGAGTCGTCCGACGCGCTATCGCCCGAGCCGACACCGGCGATCTGCAGGTCCTCCTGATGCTCCTCGGCGATAACGTCCATGGCGTCGTCGAAGGTCACGATACCCAGGATATGACGGTTCTCGTCGCAGACAGGGATGGCAACCAGGTCGTACTTGGTCATCTCGTCCGTCACGTCTTCCTGGTCCTCGTCGGGCGACACGTAGACCAGGTCGCGATAGGCCAGCTGACCCAGCGTGGCGTCGCGGTCGGCTACGATCAGCGTGCGCAGCGAAAGCACGCCGGTCAGCATGCCGCTCGGATCCTCGGTATAGACGTAATAGACACTCTCGAAGTCCTCATCGAGTTTGCGAATCGCCTCGATGGCATCGCCGACCGTCGCCGTGGCGGGCAGCGAGACAAACTCCGAGGTCATGATGCGGCCGGCGGTGTTGTCCTCATAGCCCAGCAGGTTACGAATCGCCTTCTCCTCCTTGACGCCCATCAGGCGCAGGAGCTTCTCGGCCTTCTCGTAATCGAGCTCGTCGATCAGGTCGGCGGCGTCGTCCGGGTCCATCATGGCCAGCATCGACGATGCGTCCGTATCGGACAGGCCCTCGAGCATCTCGGTCATGAGCTCGTCATCATCGAACTCCGAGATGGCCTCGGCGGCCTGGGCGGTGTCGAGCTGCGCGAACACCTGCGCACGCAGGCGCGGGTCGAGCTGCTCGATGATGTCGGCAATGTCGGCAGGGTGCAGCTCGCCAAGCGTCTTGTGCGACACCGAGAGCTGGATGTTCTTAGTCGAGCGATCGAGCAGGTCCATGTAAGACCAGGCGATAATGTCCTCGCTGAGCGGCTTGCCCAGGTGCTTCATAAAGCCCTCGACGACATGCTCGAGTGTGGGGCTGATCGCGCGCAGCAGACCGCGGGCGCCAACTTCGGCACCCAGTAGGCGCAGCTGATTTTCGCCCGACATGGAAAACTTGATGTCGTTTACGCGCACGACCTTCATGCCCTGCGTGTCGACAATTTGCTTGTTAAGCACGTCGCGGGCGAGTAAGAGTTCGGTCGGCTGCAGGTACGAAAAACGGATTTCGGTGGCCGACGTCTTAAGGTGTACACCCGTCTCGTCGATACGGTCGACCCATTTGCGCCAACTGATCATAAACGGCGTCTTGCCGGGACCGCGAAACGCGAGCGACGTCACGTGTGGAAAAACTTCGCCGGTAGCAATGCCAAAATCGTTCACAACGCCGAGCTTTTCGCCATCGACGTCCAAGACCGGCAGTTTGAGCATCTCACTCAGATAATTCAATGGTGCTCCCCATCATAATTCCTCCGGACGCGGCCGCGCGTGCGGCGTCCGGGGGCTTCTGGATATGTATACGCATGCGCGGGCGGCACGCCGCTCGACGCTTACACCCCGTGCATGCGCAAAAAGCACCTGCATGGGGTCATCGACTGTATGGTCGAGGTTTGGATTTCACCTGTAACCTTTCTCTTGACCCTCATTAACCGCAGTAACTATAGCATCAGCATCGCCCTGCGGCATCGAATTTATGCGCTGCACATTGCAGGCATACCAAACACTGACGCATCCGTGACATAGTCATTGGGGACGTTCTTAAATGACTACCCAATAACTACTCTGTGGTGTCGTCGTCCTCGGCAAGCTGGGGGAACACGGCGTCCTTGGGCATGGTGGCCTTCGTCAGCGAGGTGAGCTTTTTGCTCAGCGATGTGTCCGTCTTGACCAGGTCGCTGAGCGTCACGATCTTGTAGCCGTCGGCAATGAGGCCGTCGATAATCTGCGGCAGCGCCTCGAGTGTCTGCTCAGCGCATTCGTCTCTATCGGTGAGCAGCACGATATTGCCCGGCGTCACCGAATCGAGCACCGTCGAGACCTGCTCGTCGGCACCGTTGAGCAGCCAGTCGCCCGAGTCAATATTCCACGAGACCACGGCGGAGACCAGGTCCATCGCATCAATCCAGTTTTGCTCGTCAAAGGCAGCGTAGGGAGCACGCAGCAGCATCGTCTTCACGCCGGTCGCCGACTTAATCGCATCGGTGCCTTTCGTGATCTGTTCGCGTACCGCCTCACGGTCCTGACCCTTGAGCGAATCGTCGCTGTAGCTGTTGGATCCGATCTCGCACCGGGCGTCGACAATCGCCTTGGCCGTGGCAGGCGAGGCCTCGGCCGCATCGCCCGAAAGGAAGAACGTCGCGGTGACGCCCTTTTCCTTGAGCACCTGCAAGATCTGTTTGGTGGCGCCGCTCGGACCCTCGTCAAACGTCAGTGCCACGTACTTTTTGTTGCCCTTGGGCGCCACGCTGGCGCACGCAACAACGCAATCGGTGGCGGGCACAACCTCGCCGCGGTCTTGCGTCTTGCCCGACTGCTCACCAACCCACACCTCGGATCGGCCCTGGACACCCCATGTCTGCACATACTCGATAGCGCCCGTGCCCTCGACCTTGAGCTTGGGCTCGATAACCGTAGCCTGAACCTCGTGCTTCTCGTAAGTGTTACGGCCATCCTTGACCGTCACCTTCTCGCCGCCCTCGAGTTCGCGGCTATCCCATTTGCCCTGCTTCACGCGCTTGCCGTCGACCTTCACCGACAGCTTTTCGCCCCCATGGCGCTTGAGCACGCTGTCATCGACGGCCAGCAGGTCGCCTGCGTCGTAGGTGTCAGTCAACTCCTGGTCATCGATGAGATTCTGCAGCGTAGAGCCCACACGCACCGCGGTCTTCTGGCCGTTGAGCTCCACGTCCACACTGCGGTTGACGTAGCCCACGACGGCAGCGATAAACAGCACGAGCGCGCAACCCACGGCGATGAGCGCGTAGGGCAGGCGAGACGAACGACGGGGCGTACGGCTGTTGCCGATGCGCGCACTGCGGTCGCTAAACCCGCGGCTATGGTTGAGGTACATCGCGCCGGGCTTACGGTGACGCTTGCGCTGACCGCTGGGCAGCTGCCCCAAATCGCGGCGCGCCGTCGGACGCGCACCCGAACGCCCGTTTAAGTTGGATCCGTTTTGGCGCATATGCCCTCCCCCATAAACACAGCAAGCCGGAGCAACAGGTCTCCGGCTTGCCTCCCATCGTTTGGTACGTCGCTATTTTGTAGCTTTTGACGAGCCTCCGCTCGCCTTTTGGTATTCGTCCTTAAAGGCCTTGAACATGCCGCGCGTCTTGCCGAGCTGCTTGCCCAGTGCGCGACTGCCCTTGTCCACGGCAACCGATCCCTTGTCGTCGAGCACCTTGGCGCCCTTTTTGACCTTGTCGCCCACCACGACGCTGGCCTCGGCGGCCTTGGCAGCCGCACCGCCCGAATACCCGAGCGACTTGACCTCGTCCGAGACGACCATCGCGCCGTTCTCGTAGCCGCGCAGCATCGTCGGCGGCACCTGCGTGTCACCAACCAAAACACTCGAAGCAGCACCGGCGGTCACATAGAATGCCTGCACGATGCCCGAACGCGGCTTGAACTCCACATCCGAGCAATAGCCCACGACGTCGCCCGACTCCGTGCGCACGTCCATACCGACCCAGATGATGCAATCGTCCAAGTTGATGTCGAGGCGCTTGGCGGCGGCGGCATCGTACGTGTCCTTGACGTCATCGACCGCAATGGCGCCCTCGTAGACACCAATGGCGTCGAGCGCCACGAATCGGTCGGGACGCTCGATCATGCCCGCGATATCGGACTGGCGGACCATAAAGCCGACCACGCGCGTACCGCCCGGGGTAAAGACCGGAAAGTGAATCTTTCCGAGCTTTTTAGGGCTGCGCGGCGTGCCGTCCTTTTTGGTGCGCTTGTCCTCGGTAGGCTTGCGATAGATCTTGGCGCCGACAAAATCCCCGGCGCGCATTATGCCTCGGTCGAGGGCTCCGCAGCCTCGGTATCAGCCTCGACGGCGTTCTCGACCACGACGTCGGCGGCAGGCGTCACGTTGCCGCCCGAAATGGCGTCGTTGAGCTGCTCGCGCAGCTGGTCCATGCGCTCGCGGGCCAGGTCGACCTTGGCGCGCAGGTCGTCGGTCTTGGCGTCGACCATCGGGCCAAAGTCATTCACCGCAGCACGGGCCTCCTCGGCGCTGTGCTCGTAGGTGTCGCGCATATTGTCCCAGGCGTCGTTGGCGATATCGGCAGCCATGGCGCGGGTCTCGGCGCCCGAGCGCGGGGCCAGAGCAACGCCGACAATAGCGCCGGCAGCGGCACCAAAAAGTGCGCCGGAGACAAAGCTGAAAGTCTTACCCATGATCATTCCTCTCCTGCGGGCACGTCGGTGCCCACCGTTTGAATGCTGTCCATTATACCCGCAGCGCATCACTTGCCGCTCCGCTCATCTGCGTACGGCAAAGGCGCAGGTACGTGATGGTGATAAACGCGTAGGCCTACTCCTGGGGCATAGCCGGCATGGCCACCGTGGCACCCGGGTCCTCGCCGGCGCCGTCCACGAGCGGCAGGCCGCCCTCATGCGCAGGCCCTGCCGGAACCGTCGCCGCACCGCCAAAGACGGCAGCGGAGGCCTCGTGGTTCTCGGCAACCGCGCCCTCGGTATCAATCGCCACCTGGGGCTCATCGTCAAAGTCGGGGACGCCTTGGGGCTCGGTGGGAACGGGCTCGGCGGTCGCATCGGCAACGGGCTCGGCGTCGACCGGCACATCGCCCTCGTCAGCGCCCTCGTCCTCGGCAGTATCTTCGCCGTTCGCAGCGGCGACGGCCTCGTGAGGATCCTTGCCCTCGGCCTCGGCGCGCATGCCCAGTACCAGGCTGCGCAGGCCCGCGACCGTGCCTTCCACGTCAGGGGCAGGCTGGTCGGCGTGCAGATAGGCCCAGTCCATCATAAAGGTGGCCGAAGACAGCGCGCCGATGGCCAGCGCGTCGTCGGGGCACGAAAGCTCAACCTCAAAGACGCGCTCGTCGTGCTCGCTTACGCGCGTGCGGCCGCACGAGATGCTACCGGCAAGACCGGTCTCGTTCATGAGCTCAACCGTCACGTGCTCCAGCAAGTGGCAGAGCTCGGTCTGGCCCATGCAGTCCTGGAACTCGCGGCCGGAATCGCCCAGGCACAGGTGCTTGGCAATCGCCGGCACCAGGTAGTACACGCGCGCCGTGGCCTCGATATCCTCCGAGGTCATGAGCGGCATGCCGGGGTTCACCAGCACATGCGCGCAGATCTTGTCCTCGCTGACGGTGACCTTAAGGATGTTGAACAGGCCTGCCATAACTCTCCCCTACTCTTCCTTGTCCTACTCGTCGCCGTCGCGCGGATTCGCGGAACCCGCACCCGACGTCGTCGGCTCGTCTACCGAAGACTCGGAATCCTTCTTATCGGTTTCGGCCGGAGCAATCACGCGAATGAGCGAGATGCGCTGGCCACGCATCGACTGCACCTTGAACTTGTACCCCGCGACCTCAAACACCTCTCCGATGTCGGGCACCGAGTCACAAAGCTCCAAAATCCAGCCGGCGATGGTCTCATAATCATCGCTTTCCTCAAGCGGCCAACCAAGCTCAATCGCGTCATCGCACGAAAAACGCCCATCAACGAGCCACTCGCGGCGCGAAAGGCGCGTGAGATACTTGTTGTCGGGGTCGAACTCGTCCTCGATCTCGCCGACGATCTCCTCGACGATGTCCTCGATGGTGATGATGCCGGCCGTGCCGCCGTACTCGTCCACGACCACCACGATCTGGTCGTGCGAGGTCTGCATCTCGGACAGCAGCGGCAGGATGTCCTTGGTGTCGGGCACAAAGGTGGCGTCGCGCAAAAAGCCGGCGATGGGCTGGTCGCCCTTGCCGTCGAGCGCGGGCTGAATCAGGTCCTTGATGTGCGCGATGCCGGCGACGTTGTCGGGATCCTCGTGATAGACGGGGATGCGGCTAAAGCCGGTCTGGCGCATGGTGGACAGCACGTCGGCGACCGTCTCGTCGTCCTCGCACATGGTGGTGTCCACGCGCGGCACCATGACCTCGCGGGCAACGGTGTCGCCCAGGTCGAAGATCTCGTGGATCATGCGCTTTTCCTCGTCGAGCAGGTCGTCCTGCTCCGAGACCATGTACTTGATCTCTTCCTCCGAAACGTTTTGGCGGTCGTCGGCGCTCTTGATGCGCAGGATGCGGGCCAGGCCATCGGAGCAGGCGCCGGTCAGCCACACGAGCGGACGAGCAATCTTTTGGAACACGGAAAGCGGGCCCACGACCTGCTTTGACACGCCCTCGGCGTTGGCCAGGCCAATGCGCTTGGGCACGAGCTCGCCAATCACGATGGAGACGAAGGCGACCGCGACGGTGATGATGACCGGCGCCAGGCCGCGCGCGATGGCGGAGAGCGGCGTGATGCCAAAGCTCATGAGCCACGTGGCGAGCGGGTCGGACAGACTCGTCGAGGCGACGGCGGACGAGGCGAAGCCCACGAGCGTGATGGCGACCTGGATGGTGGCGAGCAGCTGGTCGGAGTCAGCAGCCAGCTTAATGGCACGCTCGGCGCGCTTGTCGCCTTCCTCGGCCTCGTGCTCCAGCACGGCGCGCTTGGCCGTGGTGAGCGCCATCTCAGACATAGAGAAGTAGCCGTTGATGAGTGTCAAAACGAGGGTGGTGATAAGGGAGATGGTTATGTCCATCGGGAGTTTCTCGAACCTCCAAGATTCGGGACGTCGGATTAAAACGTTGATGGCGGATACGGCAATTGCGCCGGTGCCCGTGCGAGCGGGGCCGTGGGCGCGGTCGCTAGATTACGAAGAGGATCACCGCCATGAACTGGAAGATGCTGCCGGCGAGCACCCACAAGTGAAACACACTGTGCAGATAGCGCACGTTTTTGGCGATATAGAACGGCACGCCCACGGTGTAGCACACGCCGCCGACGGCGAGCAGGGCAAGCGCGACAGGGTTCAGCAGCGCCACAAGCTCGGGCAGCTTAAAGACGACGAGCCAGCCCATCAGCAGGTAGACCAAGCCGCTTACCCAGTGCGGCTGACGCTCGCGCAAAAAGCACTCGAGTGCGATGCCGATGATGGCGATGGCCCACACGGCAAAGAACAGCATAGGGCCGCCGTCGTTTGCGAGCGTGATGAGGCAAAACGGCGTATAGCTGCCGGCTATGAGCAGGTAGATGCAGCTGTGGTCGATGATGCGAAACACGCGCTTGGCGCGAGCGGGCTGAATCGCATGATAGAGCGTGGAGGCCAGATATTCGAGAATGATGCTGACGCCATAGACAATCGCCGCGGCCATGTGGGCCGGGCCTCCGCCGCGCAGGACAGCGAATACGATCAGGAGCACCAGGCCCGCGATACCCAGCAGGCAGCCGACACCATGGGTGACGGAGTTCATGATCTCCTCGCCCACCGTGTAGTGTGGAACGGTCGCGGTCTTGGGTCGCGGCTTAGAACTGTCGCTCGAATCGGACATGCCGGTTACATCCTCCAACGTAAAGAGTTCTCAACACTATATCAAAGCGTCTGGGTGCGTGCGAAATTTGCACCATACGTGACCCTTTGTTTACCCATTCTTTGCTTGTTGACGCATCAACGTCGAACGTCCATAATGCGCTTGTTTTAAATGTTGATGTATTAACATCTTATAGGAGAACCGCGAATGCCTCAAAGCGCACACCCCCATCGAAAGCTTAAGATAACCGCCGTTGTTGCGTTGGCGCTCGTTGTCACGTTGCTCGGATTTGCCGGCAACTTTTTGTTTGACTTTGCCCTGAACCCCCAAGCGCCGTACACCATGAAGATGATGCAGGATAGCAAGAACGGCAAAGAAGGTGAGCAGCCGGATGCCGAGGACACCGAGGCGCGGGCATGGTTTAAAGAGAACCGCAAGAGCAGCAGCCTCACCGCAGATGATGGAACCGAGCTTGCCGCTTGGTATTTTGCCGCGTCGGAGAGCACGCACGACTACGCCGTCTGCCTGCATGGATATACCAACGAGCCCATCGGTATGGCCCGATACGTCAAACGATTCCATGACCGCGGCATGAACGTACTCGCACCCGCCGCCCGCGCCCACGAGCGCTCCGGCGGCGACTATATCGGCATGGGCTGGCCCGAGCGCCTCGACGTCGTCGCATGGATCGAGCGAATCGTTCAGGCTGACCCCGAGGCGCGCATCCTGGTCTTTGGCGAGTCGATGGGTGCGGCAACCGCCATGAACGTCGCGGGGGAATCTCTGCCCGCAAACGTGAAATGCATTATCGAGGACTGCGGTTATACGAGTGTTTGGGACGAGTTTTCTCTGCAGCTCAAGGACGTGTTCGGCCTGCCCAGCTTTCCCTTGCTCGATGTAGCAAACTTGGTGTGCAACGTGCGCGCAGGCTACGACTTTCATAAGGCGAGCAGCGTGGAGCAACTCAAACACGCGACGGTTCCCATGCTGTTTATCCACGGCGACCAGGACACCTTTGTGCCGTACGACATGCTCGACCAAAACTACGACGCGTGCGCCAGCAAGGTCAAGCAAAAGCTCACTATCCATGGCGCCACCCACGCCAAGAGTGCGCAAGTTGACCCCGAGCTCTACTGGAACACGGTCAACAACTTCCTCGACGAGTATTTTTAGGCAAAAAGCAACGTCTGGGGCTTTATCTAACCCCCTATTTTCGGAAGTATGCGGCAAAGTCTGGAACTGCCGACCAGACCGCAGTTTTACCAACAATCTATCAGGGGTTTTGTTGCCAAAAAATGTCGTGTGCTCGGCGGTCTCGAAATTTGCCGCATACTTCCGGAAAGCCGCCCGCGAGCGCTGTGCTCACGGGCGGCTTTTGCTAACGTTGCGCTACAAAAGCGCTTGATATGTCCAATAGACAGGTGTTACTTGACCTCAATGAGCTCGTACTCGCTCGTGCCCAGGCCGATCTTCTCGGCATGCGCGATGCACGCGCGCCAGTCGGTGTCGGGATGCGTGATGCAGAAGGGATCCTTGGCCTGCTCGCCCTCCAGATGCTCGTGGTTATGCTCCATCTTGGCCGCGCTATCGGTGAGCTCGGTGTTGGGCAGCGGCTCGGATGCCATGACGGCATCGGCGCAGGCCTGATCGATAGCGACCGGGTCGAAGCTCGCGAACATGCCGATGTCGTTGACGATGGGCGTATCGTTTTCGGGATGGCAATCGCAGTTGGGGCTGATATCCATGGCAAGCGAGATATGGAAGCTCGGGCGGCCGTCGACAACGGCCTTCGTATACTCGGCGATCTTGCAGTTGAGCACGTCGGCCGCGGCTTCATAGCCGGGCTTGATGGCGTCCTGGTTGCACACGCCGATGCAGCGGCCGCAGCCCACGCAGCGATCGTGGTCGATGGCAGCGACGTGGACCGTGCGGGTGTTGCCGTTGGCAAGCTCGCGCTCGCGGGTGTCGTCGAACGAGATGGCGTTATGCGCGCAGATCTTTTCGCAGGCATGGCAGCCAATGCAGTGCTCGGTCGTGACGTTCGGCTTACCGGCGGCATGCTGCTCCATCTTGCCGGCACGGCTGCCGCCTCCCATGCCCAGGTTCTTCATGGCGCCGCCAAAACCGGCCTGCTCATGGCCCTTAAAGTGGGTGAGGCTGATCACGATGTCGGCGTCCATGAGTGCCTGACCGATCTTGGCCTCGCGCACGTACTCGCCACCCTCGACCGGGACGAGCGCCTCGTCGGTACCCTTGAGGCCGTCGGCGATGATGATCTGGCAGCCCGTGGCATACGGGGTAAAGCCGTTCTGATAGGCGGTATCGATGTGCTCGAGCGCGTTTTTGCGGCTACCGACGTAGAGCGTGTTGCAGTCGGTGAGGAAGGGCTTGCCGCCCAGTTCCTTCACGACATCCGCGACGGCGCGGGCGTAGTTGGGGCGCAAAAAGCTCAGGTTGCCCAGCTCGCCAAAGTGAATCTTGATAGCGACGAACTTGTTCTCAAAGTCGATCTGCTCAATTCCGGCGTGACGGATGAGGCGCTTGAGCTTGTCGAGCTGGCTCTCGCGAGCATGCGTGCGCAGGTTGGTGAAGTACACCTTAGCGGGTGCTGCGGGTGCAGTTGCGGTCATAGATCTATCCCCTCGGTCTATATGGCGTTACAGACATAAGAGGATGGTACCAGTTAAAGCAGAGTTAAAGTCAAGTACGGCACCTAGTCATTGGGGACGCTCTTAAATGACTACTCTTGGACTTTGAGGGCTTCGGCCAGGCTGACGCGCTTGATGGAGCGCGTGTGTAGCAGCGCCACGACCAGGTAGGTCGCAAAGCCAATGCCGACGCATGCAGCCATAGACCAGGCGGGCACGTAGATCTCGATATTGCCGTTGTAGGCGAGCAGCATCGAGCGGAAAATGGCCGTGAGCGAGCCAATGATGACCGGCAGGCTCAGCACGAGCGACGCCGCCACGCACAGCGTGATCGAGCGAATGTACAGATGCGAGATCTCGCTATCTCGATAGCCAAAGACCTTCATGTAGCTGATCGACCGGGCGCTATGGTCGATCACAGCCTTGGTCAGCAGGTACATAAACAGCAGGAAGATAAACACCGCGAGCCCAACCATCATGCCGATCATTTTGCTCATCATGCCGATGAACTGGTCGCCCACGGCGCGCATGTCGTCGGGCGTGGTGTCGCCGGCAAAGTAACGAGCATCGAGGTCGAGCTTCTCGTCGCTCACATAGCCGTTAAAGTAGGCGGCGTCGTTGCCGAACAGCTCGTTAAAGTCGTCGATACTCATATAGATATTCATGTCCGACTTGGAGCCCCAGGCACAGTCCTTGCCCGCGTACTCAAAGGAATAATGCTCGCCCTCATACTTGTCGCTGAGCGTGACCTTCTGGCCCTCGCTCCAGCCAAACTTATCGAGCAGACCGCCGCCAAAGACGACGCGTCCGTCGCCGACGTTGAGGTCTTTCCAATAGCGCGAATCGGATGAAATGCCGTAGACGGAAATCGTCTCCTCGCCATTTCCATCGCCGCGGTCGTATTGCAGCTGGTAGACGGCGTATTTCTCGGCCTGTGCGATTGTGCTCGCGCCGTTGTCAGTCGTATTGACCGGGTGGATATCGTCGTTGTCAGTGTCGATCTTAGAGGCTTTGTTGATCAGGCCGATGGCCTCATCGCGGTCGCAGCCGAGGTCATCGGCAAGGTCATCGAGGCGCGCGTAGAGCGCATCCTTCTTGTCCTGGACCTTGGCGAGCGCGTCCTGCGCTGCGGTCAGGCTCTCGGCAGACGGAGCGCTGGTCGCGGCATCGGCTGCCGCCTGCGCCGCATCGGCCGCTTCGTCAAGCTCGTCATCGGCATCCTGGGCGGCAGAAAGCAGCGCGCCGTCAACCGACTGCAAGCGCTCGAGCGCCGACCACTGCTCGCGCTCCTCGGCAGTGCCCTCGAGCTCCAGCGGAGCCTTGAGCGTGTACTGGTGCTCGGCGACCAGGCTTGTCTCGAGGTTGTTGGCGTAGTGCGTCATCGTGGGCAGAATCGCCAGGCCAAAGAGCAGCAGCAGCGAGGCGAACGCAATGCCCACGAAGAGCGTGGCGAAGTTGCCCAGGTTGCGCAGGAAGACGCGCAGGCGGAAGCGCGAGACAAAGCCCATGCGCTCCGGCAGCTGCAGGCCGCGCTTGGTGCCTGATTTGCCGCTCGCCTCGTGACGAAGGAACTGCAACGGCGTCTTGCCCATCTTGCGAAGCAGACCCACCAGCGTGATGAGGATGAGCGCAGCGGCGGGAACCACGGCGCACTTCACAAAGATCTCCCAGCTCCAGTACACCTGGAAGGGCGGCAGGCTGTACGAACCGTAATAGAGGCTGCGCATGGGCTCGGTAAAGAACACAACGCCGAGCGCAGTGCCCAAAAGCGCCGCGACCACGCCCACGATGGCGGGAAGCGTAAGGTAGTGCAGCACAATCTCGCGTCGACGATAGCCGCTGGCGAGCAGCGTGCCGATGATGGCGCTCTCCTCCTCGATGGTGGCGTCGGTAAGGACCACAAAGACGAACGCCATGATCACGATGATGATGTCGAGCAGCGTCATCCACATCATGGAGTCGCCGTCTACGTCGTCGCGCGCGTAGCCAATGCCTTGGTTGGAATCGGCGTCGATGAGGTCGTCCACGCGTGCATCGGCATCGGTGAGCGCCTCTACCATATCCTGCTCGGCATCGATGCGATCCGCGGTTGGGAGGTCGCGATCGGTAAAGGTAAAGGAGTAGGTGTAGGCAGGCGCGCCGCCGGCATCCTCGAGCGCGGCAAAGCCGGCATCGGTGACCTCGGCCACGCCGTACGTGATGGTGTTCACCGTAAAGTCCGAATTGTTGAGGAACAGCGCCTGGCTATCGGGCTGGGTCATGATGCCGCAGATGGTGTAGGTGCGGCCCTCAAGCTCGACCTTATCGCCCACGGCGAGGTCGTTGTTGGTGGCGAAGACACGGTCGATGGCCACCTCGTCGTCCGCCTTAGGCTGCCTACCTTCGCAGTAGGACGCGATATCGACCTTGGTGCGGTGCGCATAGGTGCGCAGCGTGCGCTTGGTGCCGTCGTCGCCGGACGCCTTTTTGATGATGGCGTCGATGGAGAAATTCTTGTAGAGCGTGACGCCGCCGACGTCACTGGCGGCACCCTCGGCAGCCTTGAGCTGGTCTTTGGTAGCCTCGAAGGAGGTGGTCACGCGACCGTCTTCGATCGTGTACGCATCGCGCATGCCGTCGATAAGGCAACCGATGGAATGCGCCGCGAGCAAAAAGCCCGAGGTAAGGGCGATGCTTCCGCACATAAGCAAAAAGATGCCCAGGTACTTGCCGATATTGCGGCGCAGCTCGCGCGGGAGACGTTTTGCGAGAGGTGTCATGGCGCCGCCTACCAATCGAGCTCGGCGGCCGCGACGGGCGACTCGTTGAGCTCATCCTCGACGATGCGCCCGTCGCGCAGGCGCAGCACGCGATTGGCCATGCGCGCGATGGCGGCATTGTGGGTGACGATAATGATGGTGCAGCCGTAGGCGCGGTTGACATCCTCCATGAGCTGCAAGATTTCCTTGGACGTCTTGTAGTCGAGCGCGCCCGTGGGCTCGTCGCACAGCAGCAGACCCGGGTTTTTGACGAGCGCACGGCCGATGGCGCAGCGCTGCTGTTGGCCGCCCGAGACCTGGCGCGGAAACTTGTTGCGGTGCTCGTAGAGGCCCAGCGAGCGTAGCAGGTCGTCAATGTTGAGCGGGTTTTTGGACAGGTGCGCCGTGACCTCGATGTTCTCCTTGATGGTGAGATCGGGCACCAGGTTGTAGAACTGGAAGACAAAGCCCAGCTCGCGGCGGCGG
>CAJMRR010000022.1 GCA_905215835.1 uncultured bacterium
TCACAGGCAGAAAGAAAGAGAGAAAGAAAGAAAGAAACAAGAAAAAAAGAAAGGGACGGGGCAGGCCGGAAAGGAGCCGCCGTGCCGCCAACACCATGCGCACCCAGATAGCCATCGCCTTAAGCCCACGTACGTCGAGCGCCTCCCGCACCACCGTCATCTCGTCGTCGCGCTCGTCGGTTCCCGCAAACGACCCGTCAAAAAGCTCCACCAGCATGCTATCGGCCCGTATAACAATCCCCGCGATGTCGAGCTCACAGTCGTAGGCCTTGCTCGTTTTGAGCTGCTGTAGAACGCCGCCGTCATCTCCCCGTTCGGTCAGGCATCGCTTGACCTCGATATGCGCGGACAGCATGTCGAGTGCGGTGTGGGACGTCTCTATTTCTGGCACGGCCAGGTTCGTAGGAAGCCCAAGCCCGTTGTCCCCATAGCAAACAGCCGTCAGTGTCTGGGCCGCCCTCCATGAAACAGGGTCTATTTCGCAGGCCGCCCGTTCGCCCCCGCGCTCGATGACCGATGCCATATAGCGAGCGAGCTTTGTATTGGACACGCTGACCGCCGCCAGATATACGCCGAGCGCCTCGGCAGGCGTTGGCTCTGGAGCCGGATCGTCGGCATCGATCGTGCCCAGCGCTGCTCGGCAGATATCGGCCCCGTGCCCCGTCAGAGCCAGATCGACCCCATACTGCCCAGCAAGTTCAAGGACCGCTTCACGGTCCAAAAAGGCGTCCGCCAGGCCCATCGCCGCATCGCATCTACCCGCCTTAAGCAAAATCCGGGCCGCCCTCGGAACAAGCTCGGGGCGAACCTCGGCCACCAACTTGCGCAAGCGCAAGCGTCCGTTATCCTCCGTGCCCAGACACGTAAAACTCCGCTCGGCGGGATCCAAGCCAAAGATCGGGTAGTCGCGTACAAAGTAGGACTGGTCGACCATCGACAACCTCACCCCACAAGCCTCGAGTTCTGCGATATTGCCCTCGCCCATCAAAACCATGAGACATGCCACGCAAAACAGCGCATTATTGTCGAGCGAAGCCAGATCGACAAGTGCCGCGCCATATACGTTGACAATCTCGTTTTCGAGCAGACCGGCTACGTCGCCTTGGCCATACAGACCCGTCTGCAATGCCGAAACGAGCTCGGGCACGCCCTGCGTGAGCTGATAAAAGTCGAGCGATGTGCTGATCGAAAACGCCGATGCCCACGCCGAATACTCATAGGCATGCACCTTGAGCATCTGCGCATTGATCTTAACCGAATCGCCCAGCCCATGAATCAGCTGACGATTTGAAGGACGGCAGGAGATAAAGACCCCTATCCCCATAGCGCGCAGGCCGCGAATCCTGTCGATGAGGTCTTCGGTATCGTGCTGATCGAGGTTTGGCACATTATCAATCGCGATAAGGGAGTGCGGTTTGTCTTTGAGTTCTTCGGTAACCACCTCGAGCTGCATAAACACCTCGCGCCCAATGGCGCGATCGGCCTCGATAATCCGCACGGGGCCTCGCGTCGGGTCGCATTTAACCTCATGGGTGTACTGCAGCAGCACCGAGGTCTTCCCAAACCCGTCGGGCGCATAAAGAACCACGATGCCGGCCTTTCGGCCCTTGGCGAGAAGCTCATTCATCAAGCGTTCGCGTCGCACCATATAGCCACCGCCCAGCGACATCAGCTCGAGATCGTCCATACTGCCCAAATCGTTTACCATGCCCGCTCCTCAACTCGACCGTATGGACACTGTAACCGCAAGACCATACAAGCCGCGCTATGAATAGAGCGACCTTGTGTTCTAGGTTGTCTTTTGGTACGCAAGCGGCAAGTTTTTGTACAGCGAGGGCCGATTGTTATTAATCCCCCGACTAATCGGTCTTTAAGCAGGTAAATGAGCTTGTCAGCTTGTCCCATCTAAGCGGCAGTGTAACGCAAATGAACAAGGTTCAGCTATGTCATTCAACTCGCCTAGCACCCGCTACCGTCTACGACCTTTTAGTGGCATTTTTGCATAGAATCTGGTATGGAATGAATCAAACTGTTGGGCATCCGGCATTCGTCAAGCTTGCGGCAAGATTTTGGTCAAGTGGGCGGAAAGGGATAGCAAAAAGGCCCCCGCAAAGCGGAGGCCTTAGGCAAGGCTATGTCGAGGTGCAGGATTCGCGCTACTCGCAGAGCGAAAGGGCGGCCTCGTCGGCAACGACAACGCAGTTGGTGTGCAGCTGCAGGATCGAAGCCGGGCACGCGGGCGTAACCGGACCATAGCACATGTCATGCACGGCCTGAGCCTTGGCCTCGCCGTTGGCGACGACCAGGATCATGCGGGCATACATGATGGTCTGGGTGCCCATGGTGTAGGCCTGACGGGGAACGTCGTCGATGCTGTCGAACAGGCGGCTGTTGGCCTGAATGGTGCTCTCGGTGAGGTCGACGCAGTGCGTGCCCTTGGAGAAGTGGTCATCGGGCTCGTTGAAGCCGATGTGGCCGTTGTTGCCAATGCCGAGCAGCTGCAGATCCGGGTAACCGGCGGCGGCGACGATCTTGTCGTACTCAGAGCAGGCAGCGGCGGCGTCGGGGTTGGAACCGTCGGGCACATGCGTGTTGTTCAGGTCAATGTTGATGTGATCGAAGAAGTTCTCACGCATGAAGTAGTGATAGCTCTGGGGATCGTCGTGCGAAAGGCCGCGATACTCGTCCAGGTTGTAGGTGCTGACCTCGGCAAAGTCGACGTCGCCCTTCTCGTACCAAGCAGCGAGCTGCTTGTAGGCACCGATCGGGGTGGAGCCGGTGGCAAGACCCAACACACAGTCGGGCTTGAGGATAACCTGCGCCGAGATAATATTGGCGGCCTTGCGGCTCATATCTTCGTAGTCTTTAGCTTTAATGATCTTCATTACGCGTCCTTTCTCGTACAAGAGAGGCAAGGCTCCCTTACAAGCACTTGCCCGCGGCCCGCGTCGGCCGCAACCAACGTGTGCGGCCACCAGGGCGAGGTCGCGTAATGTATGTGTCTCGTGTCTAACCGCGTCGAGGCCCCTGCCCGTCCACGGTGACCCAAAGCCTTTTTGCTTCGGACAAATCCCATCTTGCCACGGAGGGCGTCCTCTTTCAAGGGCGCCCTCCGTAAACGTGTTTGAATTGTAGGCTAATGGCCACGTGCACTTGCTAGCGCTCGCGAGCAACGATGAGCTGGTCCATCTCTTCGACATGCACGCCAACGGAGCCCTTAATGCTCGAGAACTCAACGGAGTTGCATACCAAGATGGGAACCGTCACATCGTAGCCCTCGGCAGCAATTGCCTCGCGATCGAACTCAATGAGTACATCGCCCTTATGGACGATGTCACCCACTTGCGCATGTACGGTAAAGTGCTTGCCCTCGAGCTGAACAGTGTCCAAACCAACGTGGATAAGCACGTCCAAGCCATCGACCGTGTTAAGCGCAACGGCGTGTCCCGTGGGAAAAATAGCCTCGACCTTGGCATCAGCCGGCGCGATCACGCGCGTTCCGGTGGGCTGAATCGCCACGCCCTGGCCCAAAAGGCCGGTAGCAAACGTCTGATCGTTTACCTCGGAGAGCGGAATGACGTCACCCGAGATGGGAGCATCCAACGTAAGGACTCGACCACGCATACCAAAAGACCTTAGGACTTTAGTGAACATGCTCCCCCTCGGATATACCGATCAACCAAAATAACCTTAACAGTTTACCACTTGGCACCCGTTTTTGACCATTAGGGAAGTTCGCGCTTGACAACCTCGACGATGTCGTCGACAACGCGCTGGGTCAGCTCGTGCGTCTCAGCCTCGGCCATCACGCGGACCAGCGGCTCGGTACCGCTCGGGCGCACCAGAATGCGGCCGCGGCCGTCAAGCTCCTTCTCGGCAGCAGCGACGGCGTCCCAAATGGGCTGGCAATCGTCCAGACCGGCCTTGTTGTCGGAATGCACGTTGACGAGTACCTGCGGGTACTTCTTCATGATGCCAGCAAGGTCGGTGAGGGTACGACCGGTGCGCTTGAGCACGGCCAGCAGCTGCAGAGCCGTCACCAGGCCGTCACCGGTGGTGTTGTGCTCCAGGAAGATGATGTGGCCGGACTGTTCGCCGCCGATGACGGCACCGTCCGCGAGCATGCGCTCCAGAACGTAGCGGTCGCCCACGGCGGTCTGAACCATCTCGAAGCCCTGCTCCTTCATAGCGATGGAGAAGCCCAGGTTGCACATGACGGTCGAGACGATCTCGGAGTTGGCGAGCTTGCCGCGGGCGGCGAGGTCAGAACCGCAGATAGCCAGGATGTAGTCGCCGTCGATCTCATTGCCCTCGCTGTCCACGAACAGTACGCGGTCGGCGTCGCCGTCGTGGGCCAGACCGATATCGGCGTGGGTGCGCAGCACGAGCTCGCGCAGGGGCTCGAGGTGCGTAGAGCCGCACTCAACGTTAATGTCGGTGCCGCAATAATCGGTGTTGATGGCATGGACCGTAGCACCCAGGCGCTGCAGCGCGGCGGGCGTGGTCTGGCAAGAAGCACCGTGGCCGCAGTCGACGGCAACGACCAGGCCGTCGAGCCTCAGGCCATCAAGCGTATCGATGGCGTGGTCGACGTATGCCTTGCGGGCGTCCTTCATCTTGATGATGTGG
The DNA here is from genome assembly GCA_905215835.1 of uncultured bacterium. Taxonomy (GTDB): domain Bacteria; phylum Actinomycetota; class Coriobacteriia; order Coriobacteriales; family Coriobacteriaceae; genus Collinsella. The sequence goes on from CAJMRR010000022.1 coordinate 4,630, forward strand.
CCCACGCCGGCACCGATCGGCAGCGTGTCAGCAGCCATGGCTTCCTCGGACATGACCCAGGCGCTGATCTCTTCCTCGACCGCATCGGGAAGCTTCATACCCTTGCGGCTAAAGAACTTGATGCCGTTGAACTCCGGAGGATTGTGCGAAGCAGAGATGACGATGCCGCCGTCGAGCTCATTTTGGACAGTGAGCAGCGCCACGGCCGGCGTAGGGATAACGCCGCAGCAATGCGGGCGGCCGCCCTCGGCCATAATGCCGGCGGTCAGAGCACTCTCGAGCATAGTGCCCGAAAGACGCGTGTCGCGACCGATGCAAATGTCCGGACCAAGGAACTTGGTCGCCGCGCGACCCAGGCGAAACGCGAGGTCACACGAGAGGTCGGCGTTGGCGACGCCGCGGACGCCGTCGGTACCGAAGATGTTCTGGGGCATAGGATCGCTCCTTCCCAAGTAGGCAAAACACAGTCGCCCACTCTAGTCGAAAATGAAAAGCGGGACCCGCCGAGCAATCGGCAGGCCCCGCTTGTACATTGTATCTCGTAAGGAGATAAAACCTTAGCGCTTGGAGAACTGGGGAGCGCGGCGGGCCTTCTTGAGGCCGTACTTCTTGCGCTCGACCACGCGAGCATCGCGCGTAAGGAAACCAGCCTTCTTGAGGTCAGCACGGTAGTCGCCAGCGTTCAGAAGAGCGCGAGCGATGCCCAGGCGCAGAGCGCCGGACTGACCGGAGATACCGCCGCCATCGCACAGAGCGATAACGTCGAACTGACCGGCGGTATCGGTCACCTTGAAGGGAGCAAGGGCGTTCTCAACGAGCTGATGACGGCCGAAATACTGCTCGGCGTCACGCTTGTTGATGGTCACCTTGCCGGTGCCGGGGACGAGACGGACGCGGGCGACGGCGTTCTTACGACGGCCGGTACCCTGGTAGACAACGGTGTTCTCAGCCATCTTTAAGCCTCCAGCTCAATCTTCGTGGGGTTCTGGGCAGCATGCGGATGCTCGGCACCAGCGTAGACCTTAAGCTTGGTCATCTGGGCACGGCCGAGGGTGGTCTTGGGCAGCATACCGCGAACGGCGCGCTCGATGACCTTCTCCGGGTGCTTCTCCATAGCCTGGCGGAAGCTCTCAGCCTTGAGGCCGCCGTTGTAGCCGCTGTGGCGATAATAGGTCTTCGTGTCGGCCTTGTTACCGGTAAGCTGGACCTTATCGGCGTTGATGACGACAACGAAGTCGCCGCAGTCGCTGTTGGGCGTGAACTGGGGCTTGTTCTTACCGCGCAGGATCATTGCGATCTGGGTGGCAAGACGGCCCAGGACAGCACCATCGGCGTCGACGAGAACCCAGTTGCGCTGGACCTCGCCCTGCTTGGCGTAGTGAGTCGATTTCGAAATCACTTAGACTCCTCCATGTACAGTACGTGTTGTTACAGAGATTCACGGGGCTCTGCAAGTAACCCGTCCATATTACCCCGCTCGCCGTACGAGTCAACAGGTATTTTGGCTCCGACCAGAGTTTCTGCACATGTCATCCACGAGCCGTGATTTTTCCAACTCTTTAGCTGTTGTCATTTTTTGAGGGTTCGCCGTCGCTAGCGCTCAACGAACTCTTGGATTTCCGCGAACAAACGCTTTGCCTCCTGGCGACCCTGAATATACAGATCGAGCAGCTTTGCCGAATCGTGCTCGACATGGCCGACCTCGACCGGCTTTTGCGGAGCGATGACCAGCGCGCGGCCCTCGCGCTCATACTTCCACAGGTGCATGCGCTGGAGGTTATAGCGGTCGTGTCGCGTCTCGATAGCCTCGAGCAGGTAGGGGTAGTCGGCATAGCGGGCGCGCGCGGCAGGCATAAACTCGTAGGGCTTTTTCTCGTACGAGCGGTCCTGCGTGACAATGACAACCGCGCGCTCAAAGCCCGCCTCCTCGAGCACATGCTCGATAGGAACCGAATCGGCCACGCCGCCGTCGACGTATTTGTGCCCGTCTATCTCGACCGGCGGTGTCACCAGCGGCAACGAGGTCGATGCGCGCACAGCGTCGAGGTCAAGTACGGCGCTTTTGACCGGCAGGTACGCGGCGGTTCCGAACAGCATGTCCGTCGCAACGGCGTACATCTCGATGGGGCTCGCATCGAACGTCTCGTTGTCAAAGGGATCCAGGCGGTCCTGGACATCGTTGAAGATAAAGTCGTAGCCGACGATAGAGCCCGTGGCCGCAAACGACGCGGCGCCCATGAAGCGGCTGTCGTTGCAGAAAGCCAGGTTGATGCGGTTGGCACGGCCGATCTGGTGCGACTTTTAGTTTACGCCATTGAGGGCGCCGGCCGAGACGCCGTACACCGCCGGGATTTCGACACCAGCCTCCATGAGGACGTCGAGCACGCCTGCGGTAAATTGCCCGCGAAAGCTACCGCCCTCCAGGACGAGCGCGACCTTGCCGGCGTTCTTTGCCTTATCTTCTGCAGTCATATTGACCTCCTGCGATTGCGTTTTGGCTTTCTTCTACCCAGTTTTGGGATGGCGAGCGCATGGGTTTTTCGAGGCGGCAGGTGAAGCGGAAAGTGTGTCCCAGTTTGAGGCGAGATTCCGGGATGAACTTTCCGCTTGGACCGCCATTGGGAAAGCGCGCCCCACTCTACGTCACTGAGGCGTTTGCTTAACGCTCGCGCCCTGCATAGAGTTCGATTCTCCGCGGTTTGGGGGATCCGTTGATGCTGGGCGAGGCCAGCTGAAATTCGATAAACATCGCATCGATATTGGGCTGGGGCTTTGCGCGGAGAATCCGCGTATTTGCTTCGCGAACCCGCACCGGCTTCGGCCGCCTGCCGGCGTCCTCGCCCGCTCGCTACAAACGCTTCGCGTTTGCTTTACGCCCGCGCCCTGCATAGAGTTCGATTCTCCGCGGTTTGGGGTTCCGTTGATGCGGCGCATGGCAGGCTGAGATTCGATAACATCGCATCTATATAGGGTTGGGGCTTTGCGCGGAGAATCCGCCTGCCGGCGTCCTCGCCCGCGGGCTAAAAACGCTTACGCGTTTTCTTTACGCCCGCGCCCTGCATAGAGTTCGATTCTCCGCGGTATCTATAAGTAATAAAAAAGCAGGTAGAGACACTTCTCTACCTGCTTGTTACTTTTGGTGGAGGCGCGGAGAATCGAACTCCGGTCCACGAAAGCCCCCTGATTGGCATCTCCAAGCTCAGTCGCTGGTTTAGTCTCGGACACTTTGCGCGCAGCGACACGCTCGCGGTGTCCTAACCGGTTCGGTCTTAGCCTGCGCCATACCGATTACGTGCGCAGGAGCATTCCCCTAAAATGACGTCGCGCCGGTGGCGGGGAAATCACCGGGTTGACGCGCCGCTATAAACTAAGCAGCGAGAGCCATAGGCTCAAAAGAAGAGTTGTTGTCAATTCAATTTGACGGTACCCCTGTTTAACGAGGCGAGGAGACCTCGGCTTGCTTCCTCTCTCAGAGCTATCGTGTCGAAACCAGTCGCCCCCGAATGTCGGGAAAGTCTGGATGGCGTTGGGCACGAGCGCCCAACGCCCGTCGACTTTTCAAGGAACATGCAGGGCGAGCCCCGCTTGTGGAGTGTTATCTTACCACGTTCTGAAAGCGGACAGCTGTTCTATGCACGAGCTGTGAAGACCCCAATGTGCGCCGCACTTCGCACTTTTGCTACCGATCGCGTCACGTATATTTTCGCCAAGCAAAATTGACCCGTCGAAAGGACCGCTATGGATACCAAGCAGCAACTCGTCAATGCCCTCGCAGGCCTGGGCTCAACCATTACCGAAGCTATGGATGTCATCGAAGGCTTTGTCCCCTGCGGGCATCCCGCCCTCACGGTATCGAACGCACTCGTCGCGCTGGACGCTGACGATGATGCAGCTCTCGCCCAGCAGCTTGAGACCGTCGAGGGCTTTATCGACCACGTGAGTGAGAACCGCGGCGTGACCGCCTACCACGGCATCGAGGTCGAGCTCGCGGGTCCCAAAGCCGATCTGCTCGCAGCAATCCGCGAGGTAGGCGCCCTTATGCAGACCGCAGGCGTCAAGAACACCCAGGTCAACGAGTGGGTCTACCGCAGCCTGGCAGCACTCGACAGCTCCGACGAAAAGGCTGCCGAGCAGCTCGCAGAAAGTCCCGCCATCAAGGCCGAGCTTTTGTAAATAGCAGACGCGGGTCCCTTGGCGCATCGTCGTCCAAGAGGCCCGCAAACAGTTCGCGTCAACCGATAGCCGCGCCGCCACGTTCGGCCAAAGCAAGAATCGGCATCATTTGGCGCGGGGTCTTTGCTGCAAGATCGGCATGTTCGAGCAGTTTGCGATCGTTGGTCACCAAATAATCGACCTGGGCGCGTTTGCATGCGGCGAGCACCAAGTTGTCCTCGTAATCGCGATGGAGCGCTAAGTATTTGTCGGCCAGCCAAAGGTCCGACGCATCTGCACCCACGGCCGTGGCGTTTTCGGTCATATTCCGAACGAACGCCAACGCCGCATCGCCAATTGCACGGGCAGATGCCTCGTCGAGCGCTCCCCCGCTGGCAAGAACGCTACGCTTCAGCTCGTGTTGGACAACGTACAGCACATCCTTAGCGATATGCACCGGAAAGAACAGCAACGCCCCCGTCTCCGTCGCCCGCCCAATAAACGCACGCGCGGCAAGCGACTCGGCATGGTCGACGCAAAACGAATCAACCCATACGTTGGCGTCCACCATTATTTTGAGGGGAGCCCCGCTCACAGGATCATCCCCTTTTGGCGATAGCGCTCGTCCATGGCTTCGGAATAGATTGTGTCCCAACCGCGATCGTCGGATACGGGCGACGCAGCGATGCCCAAGTCTGCATAGAGCCGGTCTGCCGCTGCCCACGACGCGACGAACGGAGTATCGGGCGCGACGGCCTGCTGCCGGTCGTCGACGGCCGCAAGCACTTCCTCACACTGCCCGCCACCCTGCGCGGCCTTGGCCACCACCTTTTTGATGAGCTCGGGCAGCGACCTGCCCGAAAGCTGCAGCGCTTCCTCGGCACGGTTCTTGACCTGGCGATCCACGCGAACGTTCACCTGTGCCATGCCGCCAACGGTAGCCATCTCAACCTCACCTTCAGCATTTGCTAGCATTGCTAGCACAAGCATATATCCGAGCTAACATCTCGTCAAACAAAAGAAGGCCTGCACCCTGGCGGCTGCGGTGCCGCCCGAATGCAGGCTATATACTCAATCGAAACGCTAACGCAGGTACGCCTTCGCGTTGCTCAGGCTGTAGGCGATCGTTGAGCCGTTGTGCAGCAGTGACGACGTCTGCGGAGTGATCATGCCGGTAATACCCAATGCCAACAGCGCCGAGTTGGTGAGCATCACCTTGGAATACGAACTCGTCAGACGGTCAATAAGCCCCTGGCTCATGCGGCGCAGGCGCACGATCGCGGCCAGATCCGTATCGATCAGGATGATGTCGGCGACCTCCTTGGCGATGTCGCTTCCGCCGCCCATTGCCAACCCCACGTCGGCCAAACCGAGCGCCGGCGAATCGTTGACGCCGTCGCCCACCATGGCAACGTGGCGCCCCTCGCTCTTAATGCGCTCCACATAGGCGTACTTGTCCTCGGGCAACAGCTCGGCCTTAAACTCGTCGACACCTGCCTCGCGAGCAATGCGCTCGGCGGTGCGCTCCGAGTCGCCCGTGAGCATGACCACGTGCTTAACGCCCAACGCGTGCAGGTCGGCGATTGCCTCGCGGACCCCGGGCTTAAGCGGGTCCTCGATACCGAGCACGCCCACAACGGTACCGTCGACCGCCAGATACAGCGGCGACAGACCCTGCATCTGGGACTCAATGCGTTCCTTGATGTCGGACTCGAGCTGCGCGCTCTCATCCTCAAATACAAAGTGCGCGGAACCGATGATGGCGCGACGCCCTTCAATGGACGAAGCGATGCCGTGCGCCACGATGTACTCGACGGCAGCATGGCGCTCGCGGTGCTCGAGCCCACGCTCGCGAGCAGCGTTAACCACGGCGCGTGCCACCGGATGCGGGAAATGCTCCTCCAAGCAAGCGGAAAGGCGCAGGACCTCATCCTCGCTCCAGCCGTCGGTCGTGAGCACGCAAGCTAGGCGCGGCTGGGCCTCGGTCAGCGTACCGGTCTTGTCAAAGACAATGGTATCGGCCTTGGCAAACGACTCAAAGTACTTGGCGCCCTTGACCATGACGCCCATCTTGGCAGCATCGCTCATGGCGGTCATGACGGCAACGGAACCCGTGAGCTTGAGTGCGCACGAGTAGTCGACCATCAGCGCCGCCGAGGTCTTGATGAGGCTACGTGTGGTAAGTGCAACCAGGCTCGCGAGCAGGAAGTTCCACGGGACGATCTTGTTGGCAAGGTCCTCCATGTGCGACTGGCCCTCGGACTTGAGCGAGTCGGCCGTCTGCACGAGCGAGACGATCGAGCGGAGCTTGGTCTGAGCCGTGTTGGCGCGCACGCGCACCAAGATGCTGCCGTCTTCCACGACGGTTCCGGCAAACACGTCGTCGCCCACGCTGCGCTCGCCGGCCAGCGGCTCGCCGGTCAGGGTCGCCTGGTTGACCATAGCGCTCCCCTGCTCGACAACACCGTCGATGCAAATGGACATGCCGGTGCGCACGGCGACCAGGTCGCCGGGCTCAAGCTCGGTGGCGGCAACACTTACCTCGGTGTCGCCGACCACTTTTTGTGCCTTATCGGGCACGTCGAGCAGCGAGTTGATGAGCTCGTTTTCGCTCATGGCGCGGGTGTAGTCCTCGAGCAGCTCGCCCACGTTGAGCAGGAACATCGTCTGGCCCGCGGTGTCGACATCACGTTTGACGAACGAAATGCCGATGGCCGAAGCGTCGAGCACAGGAACGGTCAGGCGCGGCTGCGCCAGCTCATGAAGGGCGGCGCGCAAAAATGCCATGTAGCCGGCCACGACAAACACCGCACGCAGAGGCGTCGGCAAGAACCAGCGACGTGCGTAATGGGCACCGACGAGTGTCGCCAGGTCCATAACGAGTTTGTGCTTGCGCGGCTCGAGTTGCATCACGTAGCCCGACTTGGCATCGGCGACAGCTTGAGCATCGAGTGCGCCTAGGGCATCGAGCACGCTTGCGCGGCGCGGCTCGTCGTACTCCAGCGCCATCTGGCCAATACGGCCATAAACGCGCACCTTGTGCACGCCGTCGATATCGCCGCTGAGCTTAAGAAGTGCATCGAGATCGCTCTCTGGCACAGGACCCGCCAATTGAAGACGGGTCCTGCCGGGGATCTCGCTAATAATCGAGAATCTCATAGTTTGTGCCTGGGAGCGTTACTCGGCTGCCTTGTCCGCAGCGGCCTCGCTCTGGGTGATGTAGGCCGCCTCGGCAACCATGTCGTCGACATTAGCCTTGGCCTGCTCGACCATGTCCTGGTAGCAGTTCTTGATGCGCATGCCGCACGCGATACCCTGCACGCAGGCATTCTTGACCGGAGCGCTGGTAAGCAGCTTGATGCCGGCCGTGCCAAGCAGAAAACCGCCACCGACAAGCAGGGTGTTGAACGTGGACTTCTTCATGATGTCTCTCCCTTTTCCGCAACAACTGCGGCACGGTGCCTTAGCACCCGAGTAAACAAGTTTGCTCGAGCACACTTTTGGAAAATAGTTTAGTTTATCTAACTATTAAGTTCAACAAAGGTTAACTTTTTGGAAACTATGGGTTGCACTCAGTGTGACAAAGGGACTGTCCCTTTGTCACATTCCTACAGCTGCCAGTCCGCCGCCTCCTTTTGCAGCGCAACCATGCGCGCGAATTCTCCACCTGCCGCCTTGAGCTGCGCCGGAGCGCCCTGCTCGGCAACCACACCATCCTTGAGCACAACGATTTTGTCGGCATTTTCCACCGTACGCATACGGTGGGCAATAACGATAACCGTCTTGCCCGCGAGCAGGCGGGAAAGCGCCTGCTGAACCACAGTCTCGTTCTCTACATCCAAGCTTGCCGTCGCCTCGTCCAACAGCACGATGGGCGCGTCTTTGAGCAGCGCGCGGGCGATAGAGATGCGCTGGCGCTCGCCGCCGGAGAGTTTGGAGCCGTTCTCGCCGATCATGGTGTCATAGCCCTGCGGCATGCGGTTCACGAACTCGTCGCAGTTGGCGGCACGCGCAGCCGCAAGCACTTCCTCATCGGTGGCATCACGACGCCCGAGGCGGATGTTTCCCATCACCGTGTCGTCAAAGAGCAGCACGTCTTGGAACACGATGGCGTAGTCGCGCAGCAGCACCTCGGGATCGACGCTCGCAACGCCCACGCCACCCACGGTGACTGTGCCTTCGGTGGCATCCCAAAAGCGCGCGGCCAGGCGGCTCACCGTAGACTTACCGGAACCCGAAGGACCGACTAGTGCCGTGACCTCGCCTTCCTTGGCGGTAAAGCTCACATCGGTAAGAACTTTCTCGCCGGCGCGGCCGTCCTCGCCCGCACCATAGCCAAATGCCACGTGATCGAACACCACATCGTGGCCCGCGGGCTCAAATTTCTCGCTGCCCCGCACCACAGGCTCTTCCATGATGGAACGCATGCGCTTGGCAGACGACTCGGCGGCAAACAGCTCGGCCATTAACATTAACGCCTGGTCAAAGGGCGCATAGATACGGCTCACCATAAGCAGGAAGGCAAACATCACCAAAAAGTCGACCTGCCCGGAGGCGACCATCGCGGCGCCCGTAACCAGCGTGGTGGCAATGCCCAGACGCAGGATGACAAAGGCGGAGTTGACCAAAAGCCCGTTAGCGAGCTCGCTCTTGGTGGTCTCGCGCTCCTCGGCATCGATCACGGCGTTGAGTCCCTCAAGATAATGGGCCTCCTGGTTGGTGGCACGGATCTCGCGAGCGCAGTCGAGCGTCTCTTGAATCGCCTCGGTAACCTTGACCTTCTCGGCACGCACGCGATCGAACATCGGGGCCATGGGGCCGCGTGTTAGATACAGCACGGCAAAGGCCACGGGAACGCTCCAAAACGCCGCAATCGCCAGCTGCCAGCAAAAGAACAGCGACGCCACGAACACAATGGCGCTTGCGATGATGGCACCCCAAAGCTCTCCCAGCACGTGGCTGTAGGCGTGCTCCATGGCCTGGACGTCGCCCATGATGGTCTCGGTTAAATCGGCCAGATCACGACGACCAAAAAACGACAGCGGCAGTTTGCGCAAGCGCTCGGCAATCTCCATACGCTGCTTGCCGCACTCCTCGTAAAAGATGCAGTAGGTGTAGTAATACTGCTGCCAGTTAGAGGCAAAGAGCAACACGAAAAAGACCAGAAGGCCACCCACGATCGGCAGGGCATCCGGCAGGTCAACCCCGCTGGCGAGATGCTCGACAAAGCCGGCCATAACCAGGAATAAAAAGCCCATGCCGGCCATGGTAATGAGATTAGTGAGCGTGGTCCAGAAAATGCCGCATTTTACGCCGGCGACGCCTTTATCGGATAGGAAATACTTCTTTTGGAATGAGGCGAACATTTAGGCCTCGCCTCCCTTCGCGACGGCGGCATCCGCGGTCGCAGCAGTAATCTTCCAGCTCGCGGCCTGTTCGTATTCGGCCCACATCTTGGCATACAGACCCTCTTGGGACAGCAACTCGGCATGGGTACCCGACTCCTGCACGCTGCCCTGGTTGAGCACCACGATTTGGTCTGCGCCAACTACAGTCGAGAGTCGGTGCGCAATCATAATGACCGTGCGACCCGCCGCCAGCTTGCTAAAGGCGCGCTGGATGAGCGCCTCGTTCTCGGGATCGGCAAACGCCGTGGCCTCATCGAGCACCACGATAGGCGCGTCTTTAAGGATCGCGCGGGCGAGTGCCACGCGCTGGACCTCGCCGCCCGAAAGATATGCTCCGCCGGCACCGAGCATGGTATTGATGCCCTGTGGGAGCTTGGCCACAATGTCGTCGCACTGAGCTGCGGAGAGGGCCGCACGCACTTCGTCGTCAGTGGCCGTAGGCTTGGAGGCGCGCACGTTATCGGCAAGTGTTTGCCGGAACAGCTGGTTGGTCTGGAACACGAAGGCGACCTGGTCCATAAGCTCGTGCGGATCCATATCGCGAACGTCCACACCGCCTACGAGCACTCGACCCGAGGAGACATCCCAAAAACGCGGGATCAGGCTTGCGCAGGTTGATTTACCGCCACCCGAGGGACCCACCAGGGCGAGGGTGCTACCAGCGGGAACGCTGAAACTCACGTGGCTAACGGCAGGTGCTTCGGCACCCTCGTACGTAAAGCTCACGTCCTCAAATCGCACGTCGCCGCCGGCAGGGTGCTTGGGTTGGGCGGGCACGGAGAGCTGCTTGGAATCCATGACGCTTCGAATACGAGCCAGCGAATCGGCGCTCATCTGAGAGGACTCGCCCACAAACATGAGCTTGGTCATGGCCGTCGGCACCACGGCCGAAAATATCGCGTAAAACGTGAAGTTGGTCATAAAATGCGCGAAGTCCGTCTCGCCCGGCGCCAACAGCAACGCCACGGGCAACAGGAATGCCACAAGACCATTGAGCGCGGTAAGGTTGAGTACCTGCGGACCTCGACAGAACGTGCCCGCATAGTTTTGCGCCATGTCGGCGTATTCGGCGATCGCATCGTGGAAGGCCTTAAAGGAGTAGACCGTCTGCTGAAACACCTTGACCACGGGAATACCGCGTACGTATTCGGTGCCCGTCTTGTTCATTTTGACTAGTTCATCCATGTAGGCCTTCATGAACTCGGCGCCTTTGCCGCTCATCATGGTGGCCATGGCGCCAAACGAAACGACGACCGAGATGAGGCATGCCGCGCCCAAGCGCCAATCGAGGGCGAAAAGCAGCACGAGCAAGCCCACGACCATGGCGACGGCGCCTGCGATATCGGGCAGCATGTGTGCGAGCAAAGTCTCGGTGGAGGCGGCGCACCCGTCTACAATGCGGCGCAGCTCGCCGGTGGCATGCGTGTCGAAGTAGCCGAGCGGCAACTTAAGCAGGTGCTCGCTCGTGGCCTTACGGATATTGGACGCGCAGCGAAACGCGGACAGGTGCGTGCACATGAGCCCTACGAAATAAACTACGATGCTTGCCAGGGCAAAACCAACGGCCCACCAGCCATACATCGCGATATCGGTGGCTTCGCTCCAGTTAGGCGCCACAGCGATAAGGTCTCGCGCGACAAACCAGATGCACACGTACGGGCCAAAGCTCAGCAGCTGCGAGAGCGCCGAGAGCGCCATGCCCAAATACGTTAGGAATTTACGGTCGCCGGCATATGCAAGCAGCTCGCCGATACCACCGCCTTCCCTTTTTGATCCCTTTGCCATGAGATTCCTTTCTAACGGCTTGAGAGTTAACCGTAATGAACTTATCATTGATATGTTAGCCATGGCTCACAATCAAGCCAGGCGTGGACGTTTCTGCAAAGGAAAGGGACGCTTTTGCAAATACGGCGGGCAGCGACCGACATAACCGAGCTCTACGCACCGCAATTTGAGCAGTTTGGCCTGGAGCTTACCGGCAAGGGCGCCGTCTTTACCGGCGAGGTGGCAAACGACCGGGCGCACGGCCGCGCATGGATCATGCCTCTCTCCCCTGCCTGCATCGTCATGGAGCATTTCATCACCCCGACGCACGATATGTACCTGGCCGAATACACACCCGAGCCATACGCCTGCGTGAGCGAAGTCAGCGCGCCCACACTTACATGCATGCCCGAGGCTGGCATAACGCCCGCAAACCTCAAACCATTGCATGGACCGTGGCCAAACAATGCCGTTTGCAGCTTTATCCAAGATAACTGTGGCGAGGAGTTAAGCCCGCTGTTTGCGGGGGAGCTTTATCACTCGCGCTCGGTGCTCTTTTTGCCTGGATATTTTGACGAACTGGAGCACCGCTATCCCACCGAGTTCGCGGGAATCTTTGAGGCGTTTGCCGAGCCATGGCACGAGGAAGCGACGTCTGCCATCTGCCACACGCTGCGCCGGATTAACGAGGACCGCGCCCGCACCGTAGGCGGACACGTCTATATGCAGGGCATCGTGGAGACCATGGTCGCGGAGCTCGCCTGTTCGCGCGCGGCCCACAAGCAGGCGCGGCAGGCGGCAGACACACGCGTCAGCATAACCATTGCCGAAGAAGCAACGGCAATGATTGAGCGCGCGCTCGACAAAGGCAGACGTGTGGGTATCAACGAGGTGGCCGAGAGGCTCTACACAAGCCGCTCCAAACTATGCGCCACCTTTAAGGCCCAAACCGGCGAGTCCCTGGGCGCCTACATTCGCAGACGCCGTATGGAACGAGCGCAGGACCTTTTGGCCGATAGCGCGCTTACGATAGCGCAGGTGGCAGAGCGTCTAGGCTACCCTCAGCAGGCCGCCTTCGCCCAAGCCTTCAAGCAATACACCGGCATGACACCCACGGCTTGGCGAAGCAAGCATCGCTAAGGCCCAGGCTCCCTGGCCGTAACGGAGCGATTAATTAGCCGCCGCCCGTCAGCTCACCCAGGATCTAAACGTCAAGATGTGCACGATCAAGCGCCTTTTTGATAAGAGGGACAGATCGATCAGCCAAATACAACGGAATGTTGAGCACCCCGTCGTCGAGCTTTAGGTTCTTGAGTGAGTAGCGGACCCTCAATGGAGTCGTCTCCGCATGCTTATCGGCATAGTACTTAAGGCTCTTGGAATGAACGACCTCTCCCGATTTGACCTCGACGGGAACGATTTCGTTTCCGACTTGAATCAAAAAATCGACTTCGTGCTTCGGCTTCTCGTTTGTCCAATAACGCGGAGCAGCATCTAACTGTGAAAGTAATGCCTGAAGCACATAGTTCTCGGCGAACGAACCTTTGAACTCCAAAAATAGCGCATCCGAGATGGCAAAAGCGGACGCATCCAGCCTTGCCATGCGGCGCAGCAAGCCGACATCAAGACAGTAGACCTTAAATGCCTTGAGGTCATCGTACGCAGAGAGCGGCACACCACCAGCAGCATTAAGGCGAACCGCCGTGATGAGCCCAGCATCGGCAAGCCATTCCAGAGCATCCTCGTATTCTCGAGCACGAGCCCCCTCGCGCACCGCACCCCAAACGAACTTTTTGTTCTCGCGCGCCAACTGAGCTGGAATCGAGTTCCATATTTGTGAAAGCTTGGCGAACTGCGCACGGCCACCATGCTTGGCAAAATCGCGCTCGTAGGAATCCAAGAGATCAGACAACACCTTATCGACCTGAACGATATCGCCCGTCTCCACCCACCGGCCAAGAGCCTCTGGCATGCCGCCACATGCAAAATAACGACGAAGATGCTCGACGAGACGGACATGGAAGAAATCGGGCACTGTCTCGATCTGATCCAGGCCGCCAAGGTATTCGTCGTAGTTTGCAGCGCCCTCGGCTTTCAGAAACTCGGAAAAGCTCATGGGGCGCATCTCCATGAACTCGACCTTTCCCACCGGAAAAGCGCTGGTCTCACGGGACAAGCGAACGCCCAACAAAGACCCTGCGCATGCGACGTGATACTCGGGGGCCTCGTCACAGAAGTATTTAAGGGCGCCGACTGCAGAAGGACAATCCTGGATCTCATCAATAATAAGCAGCGTTTCGCCGGGCTCGATAGGCTGTCCAAGTGCCAGGGAAAGATTTGAGATGATCCGTCGAGGATCGCGCGTACCTTCGAAAAACTGAGCGTACTCGCTCTGTACCCCAGGTGACGGCTCCTCGAGCGTCAGATACACAAAATTGAGGTACGAGGTTCGGCCGAACTCCTTAAGCGCCCACGTCTTTCCAACCTGGCGCGCCCCCTTAAGGATAAGCGGCTTACGATATTCTGACGCTTTCCAAGCGTTAAGCTTGGCAATGATATCTCGCTGCATGACCGAACCTCCCGCAAAGAAACTTCCGTAAACGTGATATTTCCCACATTTTACCCTAGGTAAAACGTGACATTTACCACATTTACGGAAGTTTTAAGCTCATTTCGCCACACTTTCATCACATTCAAAAGGCGGAGGCGCATTTTGCGCCTCCGCCACCATCTTTCCTATCAGCCTACCTGACCCGAACGGCCGAGTCGTCACAGAACCCGGGAGCCCCGGCAGGGCGGGTGCTTGCTCAAAATGAGTTCCGCACGCAAAGAAGGCCACTTAATGTGGCCTTCGTCTTGCGCAGGAC
>CAJMRR010000023.1 GCA_905215835.1 uncultured bacterium
CATGACCAGAAGGTCTATGCCTTGCCTTTTTCATGCCAACTTGTTCGCTCTGGACATCGCTCGCTGACGTTTGCCCAACCTGCGGTGTCATAACAATTCTGTCCAGCTGTTGGCATTGCGGCATTTGCCCAGATAAAACCTGCCAAAGTAAACCTGTCCCTTTTTGGCAGATTTTAGAGTTCCACGCTTTCGGCGCCGTTGATGGTTAGGTTTCGCTCGTAGAAGGCGGTGAGGGCGCGGATGGCGTACATCACGTCGCGCACGCCGCCGGTCTCGTAGCTCGAGTGCATGGCAAGCTGCGGCAGGCCCACGTCCACGGCATGCATGCTCGCCTGCATATTCGACAGGTTGCCCAGGGTGGAACCGCCGGCCATGTCGCTCTTGTTGGCGAAAGCCTGCGTTGGCACGTCGGCGTCATCGCAGATGGCCTGGAACACCGCGCGGCTAAAGGCATCGGTGCAGTAGTGCTGGTTGGCGGCTTCCTTGATGACGATGCCGCCGTTGAGCACAACCTGATTGCGGGCGTCGCACTTCTCGGCGTGGTTGGGGTGCACGGCATGTGCGTTGTCGCAGCTCACGAGCATCGAGGCGGCAAGTGCGCGATGGTACGACTCGTCGTCAAAGCCCAGCGATCCGTTGATGCGGCGCAGCGCATCGGCCAAGAACGTCGACATGGCGCCCTGCTTGGTCTCGGAGCCAACCTCCTCGTTATCGAAGCAGCAGAAGACCGAGACGTCGTGCGCGTTCTCGGCGCCCAAAAATGCCTGTAGCGAGGTATAGGCGCAAGCCAGGTCGTCGAGCTTGGGCGTCGAGATAAACTCGTCGGCCCAGCCCCAAATGCGCGCATCCTGACGATTGACCAGGAACAGGTCGCGACCCAGGATCTGCTCGGGCTCAACGTCCAGTTCGTCGGCGATCAGAGCGTCAAAATCTCCCTGCTTGAGTTCACCGGCGCTGATGAGCGGGCACAGGTCAACGGCTCGGTTGGGAGCAAAGCTCTCGTTAACGCCACGGTTCATATGGATGGCAAGGCTCGGAATAATGGCAACCTCGCGCTCGGTGGCAAGCAGGCGGCTCTCAATACGGTCGCCCTCGCGCACCAGCACGCGGCCCGCGAGCGCCAGCGGACGGTCGAACCAGGTGTAGTCGATCATGCCGCCGTAGGCCTCGGTGTTCAGGCGCAGCGTCTCGCCCGCGCCGTCGAGCTCGGGTACGGCCTTAACCTTAAACGTCGGCGAGTCGCTGTGCGACGCCGTCAGCTGAAAATGGTAGTCGCCGGCAACGCCGTCCTCGCCCCACGTAGCAGCCAGGTCCTCGCCCACCTTAAAGGCGATAACGCTCGAGGTGTTGCGCTGCGTGTAATAACGCCCGCCCGGCTCGATGTCCCACGCCGCGTTCTCGGACAGGTAGGTAAAGCCCGCCTCGTCGAGCTCGGCCATAATGGTCGCCGCCGTATGGAACATGCTGGGGCATGCCTCGATAAAGTCGATAAGGTCGTTGGCGGCCTCGATATCATCGGCCGTCACATGCGCGCGCTCGGGCGTTTCCTGATCCGTCATGCTCTCCCCTTTCGCTGGGTTGATGGTCCCTTCCAGCATACCCCGCCGCGCCAGCGCTGCACTCTTCATTCCGTGTTTAATCCCGCACCGCTCACCAAGTTGAGCCATCATGCCCGTGCACCTTTTGCGACAATTACGCTAACAGGACGAGAGGAGCCGCCATGAAGCCACGTAACATTGTCATCGCCTGCGGTGTCGCGGGAGTCGCCGTCGGCCTTGCCGCTGCCACCGGTATCGTTTATCACAAGCAAATCAAGTCCGCCGCGTCGCTCAAGCGCTTGACCGGCTACGCGGATGGCTATGACCTGTACGCAATCGACATCGCCTACGACTACGATCTTGATCGCATCATCGCCGCTGGCGTGCGCGACGACCAGGCCTACATCGATGCCGTGGTGGCGCAGGTGCTGCCCGGTGTGCCGGTACATGTCCAGGCGCCCCAGTTTGCCTGCAGCGCTTTTGTCGCCGTAGATGCCGAAGGCCGCGTGCGCACCGGTCGCAATTACGACTTTAAGGACGACACCTCGGCGCTGCTGGTGCGCAATCACCCACGCAACGGCTATGCCTCCATCGGGTTTGCTGCCCTTAACAACCTGGGCGATAACACTCCGTTTGACTCCGTCGGCGGACGCGCCGCCGCACTCATGGGCCCGTTTGCCCAGCTCGACGGTGTTAACGAATGCGGCGTGTCCATTGCCGTACTCACTCTGGATTCCAAGCCCTGTGACCAGGACACGCAACGCCCCGTCATCAATACCTCGCTCGCCATCCGTCTGGTGCTCGACCGTGCCGCCACCACGCAAGAAGCTGTCGACCTGCTTTCCGCCCACGACATGCACGCCATGGCAGGACGCGATTACCACTTCTTTATCAACGACGCCGCCGGTGACGCGCGCGTAGTAGAGTGGGACCCGCGCGATCCGGACCGCGCTTTCAAAGCGACTCCTGTACGCCAGGTTACGAACTTCTACGCCTGCTATGGCGACGAAGTGCTACCCAACCAAAAGAATGGCGAGCTGGGCCATGGTAAAGAGCGCGCCGTTGCAATCGCCGATGTCCTTGATACCCATGTCGGTGCCCAGGACGAAACGATTGTCTGGGAAGCCCTGCGTGCCGCAGCGCAAGAGCCCAATCCGGAAGACATCACCAGCAATACGCAATGGTCGGTCGTCTTTGACAATACCGAACCCGCCGCCGCCATTACGCTGCGCCGCCACTGGGGCGACGTCGACGCCTTCGCACTGTAAGGAGCCAGGCCCGTCGACCTTACGTTCCCTGACGTTGCTTACATTTCCATACGCTTGAGCTAACACGTTTACCCCCGTATCAACAGTGTGCGGGGGTAAACTTATGCGCATGTTATAACTTGCCCGGAAGGATTCATCATGCTCAGGATCGGTCTTCTTACCAGTGGCGGCGACTGCCAGGCGCTCAACGCCACCATGCGCGGCATCGTCAAAACGCTTATGACCAATAGCGAAGAGCCTATCGAGATTTATGGCTTTGAGGACGGCTATCAGGGCCTTATCTACAGCAGGTTCCGCGTCATGACGCCCGCCGATTTTAGCGGCATCCTCACCCGCGGCGGCACCATCCTGGGCACGAGCCGCACACCGTTCAAGCGTCTGGATACCCCCGAGGCCGATGGTGTCGAGAAGGTGCCGGCGATGGTCCACACCTATCATAAGCTGCAGCTCGACTGCCTGTTTATGCTGGGCGGTAACGGCTCCACCAAGACCGCCAACCGCCTGCGCGAAGAGGGCCTCAACGTTATCGCGCTGCCCAAGACCATCGATAACGACACCTGGGGCACCGAGCTGACGTTTGGCTTTGCGAGCGCCATCGACGTCGCCACCAAGTGCATCGACGACATCCACACTACCGCCTCGAGTCACGGCCGCGTGTTTGTTATCGAGATCATGGGCCACAAGGTTGGCTGGATCCCGCTGTACGCCGGCGTCGCGGGCGGCGCGGATGTCATCTTGATTCCCGAGATTCCCTACGACATGGACCAGGTCATCAAGACCATTGAGCATCGCATGGAAACCGGCAGCCGCTTTACCATCGTGGCCGTCGCCGAGGGCGCTATCTCCAAGGAGGACGCGGCACTGTCCAAGAAGGAGTACAAGAAGAAGCTCGCCGAGCGCACGAGCCCGTCGATTGTCTACGACATCGCCAAGGAGATTGAGGCCAAGACCGGTCGCGAGACCCGCGTCGCCATCCCCGGTCACACGCAGCGCGGCGGCCAGCCCGACGCCCAGGACCGCATCTTTGCGACCCAGTGCGGCGTCGAGGCCGCGCTTGGCTGCCTGCGCGGCGAGTTTGGCTACATGATTGCCCTGCGCGACGGCAAGATGTGCCACATGCCGCTCGAGGATGTCGCCGGCAAGCTCAAGTATGTCGACCCCCAGAGCGATCTGGTGCGTGAGGCCAAGGCGTTGGGCATCAGCTTCGGCGACGAATAGCCTCGGCTGGAACTGCTCTCATCGGAGGCCCCAGGGCTTACCTCCCAAATCGTCCTCGGACATGTCAGGATCCCGCCGTGCGCTTCGCGCGGCGGGATCCTTCCGTCCTGCGGAAAGATTTGGGAGGTAAGCCCTGGGGCCTCCTGCGGTAACTAAGGAGGCCATGGCTATTCGTCTTCTTGCTGCGGGTGCCTGGGGTAGGATGCGGCGTGCATTTTTGGGAGTATTCAGCAGCCGAGGGTGCCTGCATACTGGATTTTGGGCGAAAGGCAGGCACCATGAGCCGCATCCTGTAAAAAAACGAGCGGCTCTAGAGGCGTTGGGACTCAGAATCGGGGCTTTCAGCGCGGTTTTGTGCACCCGCCCCCGCGCCCGCGGACCCCGGGACGCTGAATACTCCGGAATTTGCACGGCGCCCCCTGGGGTACCTGTGGGCAAAAAGCAACCGCCCCGTCAAAGTATGCATTTGGCGGAGCGGTTTATGCAAAAATACTGCTGCGGGCGCGTCGGCAGCTCGCTAGAACTTGAATCCCAGGACAGGTTACTCGGCGCTCTTGAGGGCGCCGACCATGTCGATCTTGTTGAGGGTACGATTGGTGGCGAGGTTGACGATAAACGTAAAGCCAAAGGCCAGCAGCACGGCGAGCACGTAGCTCAGTGGCTCGACCTCGACGTCAAAGTACAGCGACGGCATCTGCAAAATGTAGGTAAAGCTCTCGGCCAGCAAGCCGCCCAGCGGCACGCCCAGCGCAGCGCCGATCGCCGTGAGGATCAACGTCTCCTTGTTGACGTAGTGGTGCACCTCGCCACGGCGGAAGCCCAGCACCTTGATGGTCGCCAGCTCGCGCTCGCGCTCGGAGATATTCGTGTTGGACAGCGTAAACACCACCACAAACGATAGGCACGCCGCCATAAAGGTCACGAGCACCACGACGGAATTGATGATAGTGAAGTTCGCCTCGAAGTTCTGCCAATGTTCAGCCGTGCTCGAGATGGTGAGCCAACCGTCGCTCTTAAGCTTCTTGCTAAACGCAATCTGATCGGCCGACGAGCCCTTAAGCAGCACAAAGACGCCGTTAAGGCGCGCGCTTCGACCGAACGCGCGCTCATAGGTGCCCTGCGTCATGTAAAGCGTGTTGCCCAGATAGTTGAGCGAAATGTCGCTGACTTTGACCTTGGCTACGTTGAGCGACGAATCCTGGACGTGTGCCGTATCGCCCGGTTGAATCCCCAGTACCAGCTGTGAACTCTTGCTCAGATACACATCTCCGTCGCGCAAAGATAGAGGCTCTTTGGACTCATCCTCGAGACGCACGTAGTCGTCCAGGTCGTTCGTGCGGTCATCGGGCACCACGATCAGCTGCACGGTCTCGCTCTTGCCGCCAAATGTAAAGGTGACGTTGTCGGTCATAATCGGCAGCGTCGAAGTCACGGTCACGTCGGAATCCTTGGCTGCGCTTCGCTCGTCGAGCGCCGCGCACGTCTGCGAAAAATCGTCGGGATTGGCAACCGCCAGCAGGTCATAGCGCGTGATATGCCCGTACTGCTTGGGCGAAAGCGCGACCGACGTATCACGAATGCCCATGCCGCAAATCACAAGCGCCGTACAGCCCGCGATGCCAAAGATGGTCATAAAGGCGCGCTTTTTGTAGCGGAACAGGTTACGTGCTGCCACCTTGTTCAAAAAGCCCATGCGGCGCCAGATAAAGCCGATGCGCTCGAGCAAGATACGCGAGCCGGCGCGCGGGGCCTTGGGGCGCATGAGCGAGGCTGGGGTCTCGGCCATCTCGTGGCGGCAGGCAATAATCGTGGCGCCCACCACGCCCACGGCAAACAGCGCCACCGACACGAGCGACGACACGATATCGTACGAAAGCAGCATCTGGGGCAGCGAGTACATGTCGTCGAACACCGTAAACAGGAACAGCGGCAGGCCCACAAATCCGATGATATTGCCGAGCACGCCGCCGATCAGGCACGCCCACAGCGCATAGTCCACGTATTTGGACAGGATGCGCTCGCGCGAGTAGCCGAGCGCCTTGTACAGGCCAATGAGCGTGCGCTCCTCCTCGACCATACGCGTGGCGGTAGTGAGGCTGATGAGCACGGCGACGATAAAGAAGATGAAAGGGAACACCGTGGCGATGGCTTCAATTGACGAGCTATCGCTCTCCACGCTCGAGTAACTTGCGATATTGCCGCGGTCCTGGATGTACCAGGTGCATTCGCCCAGGTCAGAGAGCTCGGCGCGGGCATCGGCAAACTGCTGGTCGGCGGCGGCGCGACGCTGGTCCAGG
Organism: uncultured bacterium; assembly: GCA_905215835.1. Lineage (GTDB taxonomy): Bacteria > Actinomycetota > Coriobacteriia > Coriobacteriales > Coriobacteriaceae > Collinsella. The sequence continues at coordinate 6,322 of CAJMRR010000023.1, forward strand.
TCGGCCTGCGCTTGCACGCGCTCCTCACTGCCCTCTGCCATGCGGTTGATGTTGCCCTGTTCAATCCCAAAGAGCATATTCGCCTGGCGCTCAGCCGCATCTAAGCTTGCCGGCGTGTCGACTGTCAGCTCCTTAGCGCGCGCCTTCTCACGCTCCTCGCGGATCTTCTCGATATTGTCCTTGACCTTGTTGATCTTTGCCGCGTAGGCATCGGAATAGGAGTTGAGGCTCTTGGCTCCCTCGACGATCACGTGGGCCGCGGAGTAGGAAGAAGATGTCGCGGCGTCCTCGCTCACATAGAACTTATAGTCCGCCGCCGAAGCAGCGCGAAAGGCGTTGACTGTCGAGTCGGAGCTCACATCAGTGGGATCGAGGACCTCGGCCGTAATGGTGTAATCGCCCGCGGCAAACTGATCCTTGGCGCTTTGGTTCGATGAACTTGCGTCATTGGCGGCAAAACTCACTGTATCGCCGAGCTTTTTGCCCGAAGCCTTCAGGAACTTCGAAGTCACCGCGACCTCATCGGCGCTCTCGGGCAAATCGCCGTTCACGAGCACCGGCTGATCGATGTTCTCCTTGGAGAGACTTTGCACGACCACTCGCTCGCGCGTTGTGCCCACGGCGGTGTAGGCGGTCTCGGTGTAGATACCCTCAGCCGTCTCGACGCCGTCGACCTCTTGGATAGCCGCAAGATCGTCGCGTGTAAGGCCATAGGTCGACTGCACGTTAATGTCATAGACATTCTGCTGGTCAAAATACGCGTCGACCGAATCGCACAGATCCTCGCAGCCCGCCTTAAGGCCGCACATCACACTCACGCCGAGAGCGGTGATAACCACGATGGACAAAAAGCGCTTAAGACTGCCCCGAATCGTGCGGTAGATGCCACGGCGAAAAACCGTCGGCACCATATCGTTTGAGCTTTGGGCAGTGCGGTAGGTCGTAAAATCCTGCTCGCGCTCCGTGTTCCGCGCGTCGCGGCGTTGGCTGTTTTGGCGGTCCTGATCCATGGGCGCTACCACTCGATCGTCTCGATAGGCACGGGATTTTGCTGGACCGTCTCGCTCTCCACGCGACCGCTCTTAAAGCGAATCAGGCGATCGGCCATGGGCGCGAGCGCGGAGTTGTGCGTGATGATGATGACCGTAATGCCCTGCTTGCGGCAGGTATCCTGCAGCAGCTGCAAGATCTGCTTGCCGGTTTTATAGTCGAGCGCGCCCGTGGGCTCGTCGCACAGAAGCAGCTTGGGGTTCTTTGCCAGTGCGCGGGCGATGGACACGCGCTGCTGCTCGCCGCCCGAAAGCTGTGCCGGAAAGTTGCCCAGGCGCTCGCCCAGGCCAACCTGACGAAGCGTCTGTTCGGCATCGAGCGAATCGGGGCAAATCTGAGCTGCGAGCTCAACGTTTTCGAGGGCCGTCAGGTTGGGAACCAGATTGTAGAACTGGAAGACAAAACCGACATCGGCGCGGCGGTATTCCACGAGCTGCGCCTCGTTAGCGGAGCTCACATCGCGCCCGTCCACCGTCACGGTGCCGGAGGTCGCCGTATCCATGCCGCCCAGAATGTTGAGCGCCGTGGTCTTGCCGGCACCCGAGGCACCCAGGATAATGGCGAGCTCGCCGCGCTCGACCGTAAAGCTCGCGCCGTCGAGCGCGTGGATGCGGGCATCGCCCTCGCCGTATGCTTTGATGACGTCTTTAAATTCGATATAGGCCATCGATTGGTTCCCATCTGGTCGGATAACTCTCTAGTATTACCCATTTCCCACCTACCAAAAAGGGACAGGTTTATTTTGGCGGGTTTTATATGGGGAAATGGAAGCTATAGATGAGACGCCGGGGAGGCAGAGAAATCATCGATTGGGTCAGGCCGACCGCCAAACACAACGCACGCATCTCAATCTGTCAGCCAAATCATTCGAACAGCTGTTCGTTTCTATGATATGATTCGGCTATCTAAGCAGGCCAATACGCAGAAAGGCGGCCAACATGGCGTTCGACTTTAAGAAGGAATGCAAGGAGCTCTACAAACCTGCAAGCAAGCCGAGTATCGTAACTGTCCCGCCTATGAGCTACGTTGCCGTTCGCGGAAAGGGCGACCCAAATACCGAAGGTGGCGAGTATCAAAACGCCCTGCCGCTGCTTTACGGCATCGCCTATACCATCAAGATGTCGAAGAAAGGCTCAAGGAGTATCGAGGGCTATTTCGACTTTGTGGTACCGCCGCTCGAGGGTTTCTGGTGGCAAGACTCCCCGAGCGGCGACATCGATTATGTACGCAAGGACGATTTCAACTTTATCTCGTGCATCCGCCTGCCCGATTTCGTCACCCGAGATGACTTTGACTGGGCGGTCGCGGAAGCCACAACCAAAAAGAAACTGGACTTTTCCGCCGTCGAGCTGCTTAAAGTTGACGAGGGTCTCTGCGTTCAATGCATGCACACCGGGCCCTACGACAACGAACCGGCGACCGTAAACGCCATGCATGAATACACGACCGAGCAGGGCTATGTCCCCGACTTCTCAGACACCCGTTTACATCACGAAATCTATCTCTCCGATCCACGCAAGTGTGCGCCGGAGAAACTTAAGACTGTGGTTCGTCATCCTATCAAGCGCGCTGAATAGCGTGGAGCGCCGCCCCGCCATTCAATCTCAGGGCGGGATTCAGCCGGGTTTCAATTTCAACAAACAGCATCATCCGGAAACCGATATGTAAGGCTGTATAAATCGTTTCCGTTTGCCTAACAAAATGACCACTCGGCTAACAAGCTCGGCCCATGTCCTCACGCGATGGTACTGTTCTCTAGAGTTCTTATTAGAGAGGGATGCTCCATGGAGATCACCATCAATCGCGAAATTGGGAAGCTCGGACTTCCCAGGCATCTTGTGCTTGGCATGGATCCAGGTATTGCAAGCTGCGGATTCGCACTTATCGACACAGCTAATCATGAAATCCTGGATTTGGGCGTCAGATTATTTGACTCTCCAACTCATCCTAAAACGGGCCAAAGTCTTGCGGTTATTCGCAGGGGCTTCCGCTCTGCCCGTCGAAACATTGACCGTACCCAGGCGCGCTTGAAGCACTGTCTCCAAGTCTTCAAGGCTCATGGCCTCATCCCCCAAGACGCCACCAAAGAGTACTTCCACACCACAAAAGGCGACAAGCAGCCGCTCAAGCTTCGTGTTGATGGTCTTGACCGCCTGCTCAGCGATCGCGAGTGGGCGCTAGTCCTTTACTCCCTCTGCAAGCGCCGTGGATACATCCCCCACGGAGAAGGCAATCAGGATAAATCAAGCGAAGGCGGCAAGGTTCTATCTGCCCTTGCGGCCAACAAGGAGGCAATTGCGGAGGCCTCGTGCCGCACCGTTGGCGAATGGCTCGCTCAGCAACCTCAAAGTCGCAATCGCGGCGGCAATTACGACAAGTGTGTAACGCACGCCCAGCTTATCGAAGAAACTCATATCCTATTTGATGCTCAACGCTCCTTTGGCTCCAAATACGCTTCGCCGGAACTTGAGGCCGCGTATATCGAGGTTTGCGATTGGGAGCGTTCGCGCAAAGACTTCGACCGCCGCACGTACGACCTCGTCGGACACTGCTCATACTTCCCAACAGAAAAACGAGCCGCACGCTGCACGCTTACGAGCGAACTCGTTTCAGCCTATGGGGCACTCGGCAACATCACCATCATCCACGATGACGGGACCTCTCGCGCCCTGAGCGCTACGGAGCGCGATGAGTGCATTGCAATCCTGTTCTCGTGCGAGCCAATTCGAGGCAACAAAGATTGTGCTGTTAAATTCGGCGCCCTCAGAAAAGCGCTCGACCTTAGTTCCGGCGATTACTTTAAGGGAGTTCCAGCCGCCGACGAAAAAACACGCGAGGTGTACAAGCCCAAGGGATGGCGCGTGCTCCGCAATACCCTCAATGCAGCCAACCCCATTCTCCTGCAGCGTTTGCGCGATGACCGTGATCTCGCCGATGCCGTTATGGAGGCGGTGGCATACTCTTCAGCTCTCCCCGTACTTCAGGAGAGGCTTCAGGGGCTGCCGCTTTCGGAAGCGGAAATCGAGGCGCTTTGTAGGCTTCCCTATTCATCCAAAGCTCTTAACGGCTATGGCAACCGTTCAAAAAAAGCACTCGACATGCTGCTCGATTGCCTCGAGGAGCCCGAGGTCTTCAACCTTACGCAGGCCGAAAATGACTGCGGCCTGCTGGGACTTCGCATCGCTGGCGCCCAGCTCGAGCGCTCCGATCGCCTGATGCCCTATGAGCTCTGGGCTGAACGCACCGGTCGAACCAATAACAACCCGGTCGTCATTCGCTCCATGTCGCAAATGCGAAAAGTGGTCAACGCCATCTGCCGCAAGTGGGGCGTGCCAAACGAAATCCACGTTGAGCTTGATCGAGAGCTCAGGTTGCCTCAGCGCGCAAAAGACGAGATTGCCAAGGCCAATAAGAAGAATGAGAAAAATCGTGAGCGCATTGCCGGACAAATTGCTGAACTGCGTGGCTGCACGGCAGATGAGGTCACAGGCAAACAGATAGAGAAGTACCGCCTGTGGGAAGAGCAGGAATGCTTCGACCTTTACACGGGCGCTAAAATCGAAGTCGATCGCCTAATTAGCGACGACACCTACACGCAGATCGACCATATCCTGCCGTTCTCTCGCACAGGAGAAAACTCGCGGAACAACAAAGTCCTAGTCCTCGCCAAAAGCAATCAGGACAAACGCGAACAGACGCCTTACGAATGGATGTCCCACGACGGTGCGCCTTCATGGGATGCTTTTGAGCGTCGCGTTCAAGAAAATCAGAAACTCAGCCGTCGCAAAAAGAACTTCTTGTTGGAGAAAGATCTTGATGCCAAAGAGGGCGATTTCTTAGCTCGAAGCTTTACCGATACTGCCTATATGTCACGAGAGGTATGTGCCTATCTCGCAGACTGCCTGCAGTTCCCCGATGATGGCGCAAAGGCACATGTTGTTCCTACCACTGGCAGAGCGACCGCATGGCTGCGTCGCAGGTGGGGGCTAAACTTTGGGTCGAATGGCGAAAAGGATCGCTCGGACGATCGTCACCATGCCACCGATGCTTGTGTGATTGCAGCATGCAGTCGAAGCCTCGTGATTAAAACCGCTCGGCTCAACCAAGAGACACACTGGAGCATAACCAGAGGTATGAACGAGATTCAGCGTCACGATGCCATAATGAAGGCCCTCGAAAGTGTTATGCCCTGGGAGACCTTTGCGAACGAAGTACGTGCGGCGCACGATTTCGTCGTACCCACACGCTTTGTTCCGCGCAAGGGAAAGGGCGAGCTGTTTGAGCAGACGGTCTATCGTTATGCCGGCGTCAACGCACAGGGTAAAGACCTCGCTCGCAAAGCGGGCTCCGACAAAGACATTGTCATGGGCAACGCCGTTGTATCGGCAGACGAGAAGTCGGTCATCAAGGTGAGCGAGATGTTGTGCCTGAGGCTCTGGCATGACCCGGAGGCCAAGAAGGGGCAGGGCGCTTGGTACGCAGACCCCGTCTATAAGGCGGATATTCCTGCACTTAAGGATGGGACGTATGTGCCTAGAATTGCGAAGGCCCACACTGGTCGAAAAGCCTGGAAGCCTGTTCCGAAAAGCGCCATGGCGAAGCCACCATTGGAAATATACTTTGATGATCTGGTGCAAATCGGCGATTTCATCGGACGATTTAGCGGCTACAACATCAATAGTGCCAACTGGTCTTTTACTGACAGGCTTACTAGATTGAACCTAAGCTGCCCCACCGTTGGACAACTAAACAACGACCTATCGCCTGTTGTTATCCGCGAATCTCCCATCAAATAAAGTAACCGCTCGCCCCGTACGCTCCCATTTTGACGTACGGGGCCCTTTTGCTCGATTGAGGACCCCCTTCCCCAAGGTGATACGCTCGGGCGTGCTCCCAGTCTGTCGAATGGTAGGTCTTGAGCACGCGCCCTTCCCCAAGGTGATACGCTGGTGAACACGTCGATGTGGTCGAGGTTCCAGTCTTGAGCACGCGCCCTTCCCCAAGGTGATACGCTTAATCGAGCCAACCGCTCTCCTTGGTGTGGGTCTTGAGCACGCGCCCTTCCCCAAGGTGATACGCTTGTCGACGGCCCTGCAAACGTGAGTATCTAGTCTTGAGCACGCGCCCTCCCCCAAGGTGATACGCTAAACAGCAATCCAATTATTGCCATCTCACAAGTCTTGAGCACGCGCCCTTCCCCAAGGTGATACGCTCGAGTCGATCGGCAGGCACGTCGACGCCATGTCTTGAGCACGCGCCCTTCCCCAAGGTGATACGCTCCTCACGCTCGACGTATGGACGACGTATATGTCTTGAGCACGCGCCCTTCCCCAAGGTGATACGCTCCAGGCACCGAACAGCAACTTCTCCACCTAGTCTTGAGCACGCGCCCTTCCCCAAGGTGATACGCTCTGGACGAAGCGCAAGGCACAGGCCATGCGGTCTTGAGCACGCGCCCTTCCCCAAGGTGATACGCTTATAGCCGACATTGAACGGTTAGCACCTATGTCTTGAGCACGCGCCCTTCCCCAAGGTGATACGCTTCAAGGTGAAAGGAACGGGTGGAAATAATGGTCTTGAGCACGCGCCCTTCCCCAAGGTGATACGCTGTTCCAGCAGGCATACGGAATCGACCTCACGTCTTGAGCACGCGCCCTTCCCCAAGGTGATACGCTGACGAGATAGTTGTATCCCTGCGCGGAGGTGTCTTGAGCACGCGCCCTTCCCCAAGGTGATACGCTCGTTTTTTTAGGCAACGCAAAACCTAAAGGGTCTTGAGCACGCGCCCTTCCCCAAGGTGATACGCTCGACTGGTGCGATTACAAAGATTTCTGCATGTCTTGAGCACGCGCCCTTCCCCAAGGTGATACGCTGCATGGCTCGCAAGTTCCTTGCCGTTCAGGGTCTTGAGCACGCGCCCTTCCCCAAGGTGATACGCTATGTGCGCACAGAAAAGCCCCTTTAACAGGGGCTTTTCTGTTTCAAGCCTCAAAAAAGAAGACTGATTCGACCTCAGATCTACATCTGCGATTCATTTTTTCGAGACAAAATACGTCGGCACGTCGCGCTTCACGCAAGAAATGAGCCGTATTCGGCACAGCGATTTATGTACTTATCTTCACAATCGAATCAATCCTTAGGCGCAAAAACGCTCAAAAGGACCCGCCTAAATGCTATCCATAGCTACCGTTTACGGAATACTGGCTAACACTCGCCCAAAAAAGTTCGCCCCGCCCAATCCGAAGATTGAACGGGGGTTACTTTACGGGTAAGCCACTTAAGTGGCTCCCCTTGTCTGGAGCCGCGCCCTTCCCCAAGGTGAGCTGCTTTCGACTTAGCTGTATTGTAGCGCTAATGCGGGGAAGGTCGTCGACAAAATGGCCCAACGGACGATACTTATCCACAGCAAGGCCCACCTCTGCATCAAGAACGGCCTATTGATGATCACCGTGGACGACCGCAGCTCCACCATTCCCCTCGAGGACATTTGGGTCGTCATCGTCGAATCCCATCAAACCACGTTGACGGTCGCCTGCATGTCACAACTCAACGACGCGGGAATAGGCGTCATGATCTGCGGGCGCGATCATATGCCCAATGGTCTTATGCTCCCCATGGGCGCCCATTCACGCCATGCGCGCATCGTCGAGGATCAGCTTGCCATGAGCCTTCCGTTAAAAAAGCAGCTTTGGAAACGGATCGTGCAGGCAAAGATACTCAACCAAGCGGCGGTTCTCACAGAAATGGGGTTGCCTACAGGCCCTCTCCCCTCTTATGCCAAAACTGTTCTTTCGGGCGACACGGACAATCGAGAAGGCGCAGCTGCCTCCGCGTACTTTAAAGCCCTCATCACCGATGGAACAAGACGTAACAGTATGCAGAGCTCCGCCCTCGATTATGGTTACAGCGTCCTGCGTGCAGGCATCGGAAGAGCAGCCGTTAGCGGCGGATGGCTCGTATCCCAAGGGCTTCACCATCACAGCGTTTACAACGCATTCAATCTCGTCGACGATCTTATTGAACCGTTCCGCCCTCTCGTCGATCTAATTGTTATGAGCTACGGCGTTGCAGAGCCTTTGGGCCAGCGCGACAAAGCGTTGCTCGCTCGCGTGTTTGAGCACGTCATGACTATCGACGGAAAACGTTGCGGCTGTCAGCAGTGCATAGAGACAACGCTCTCTTCACTCAGAACTGCCGTTCTCGAAAAGGACCCTAAGAGGCTGTTGTTGCCCGAGCTAAGAGGGCTCGAGATGGTATCTGTTGAATAGGGAGGAGCCATGAGAGTTATGAGGTTATTGGTTCTGTTCGATCTTCCAACGGGAAGCAAAGCCGAGCGTCGGCAGTATAGCGACTTTCGAAAGTTTCTGATTAACGACGGATACCATATGGAGCAGTTTTCGGTGTATTCGCGCCTGTTGGTAACTCGCGAATCCGCAGCGGCGCATATCGCTCGCCTTAAGCTGAATCTTCCAAGCGCTGGAGAGGTCACCGTTATCGAAATGACCGAAAAGCAATACGAAGACCGAATGGTCCTTCTGAGCGAGCACAAGGAGCAGCCCGTTGAGCAGGGCGCGCAGTTAACGCTTGTGTTTTGACGTTGCCGTGCAGATCGGCGCAACCGTCTCGCATTGGATCGGGCGGCGTATACCTTTCCGAAACCCCGGCAACACGTTTTGCTTATCGGCATGGGTGCCGGCTTTGCCGGGCTCTTTATTGTCTGCGTCATGGCTTACCTGTTCAACATGGATAAGTCGATCTACGCCCTGCAAGAGTGAGCGCAGAAGGCCGTCCTGCCGCTGTCCCGGCGCTTAGATCCTGTCGCGTGGAACGTCCGTCCCGCAATTCGTTGCTAAACCGGGATATGCTTTCCGCAAGCGGCTCATCCGGAATCCGCATCCCGTTCCAAGGCGTCAAGCTGGGATGCAGTTTCCGTTGAAGGCATCATTCGGAAAGCGTGTCCCATTCCGCAGCGATATTCCGGGACACAGCTTCCGCTAGAGCCTTCAAGGGGAAACCGCATCCCATTCCGAGGCGTCAAACTGGGATACGGTTTCCGGAACGACCCTCCAGGGGAAAGTACGTCCTATTCCGAGACCTGAAACCGGGACGTACCCTCAGCCCATAGCCTCCTCCGTCGACGTTTCCCCAGATAAAACCTGTCAAAATAAACCTGTCCCTTTTTGGCAGGTTTTAGAAGCAGACGGTGAAGGCGATCTGATGATCGTGGCCGGATACGGTAGCGGAGCCGCCATGGGCCTCGGCGATGGCGCGCACGACGGATAGACCCACGCCCGAGCCGCCCGTCTTGGAGCTGCGCGACACGTCCGCACGATAGAAGCGGTCGAACAATCGATCTAGGTCGCCTTCGGGCAGCTCGTCCACGGCGTTCGAAACGACAAGCTCGGCCGAGCCTTTGCCCGCACCGCGCGAAACAGCACGCAGGCTCAGCTCGATAACGCTGTCTTCGCTTGCGTAGCGTGTGGCGTTGTCCAGCAGTAGTTCAACAACCTGCGCCACTGCCGCGGCATCGGCATGGGCCCGCACACCGCTCGCGATCGACGTCGACAGCCGCTTGCCGCGCGAAACCGCCACCGATTCAAACGGCGCCGCCGCCTTGTCCACCGCCTCCGAAAGATCAAACGATGTCATGGCAAAGCCCGCCGAGCCCTCGTCCATGCGAGCCAAAAATACCAGACGCTCCGTAAGTGCCGTCAGCCGCGCGACCTGCTCGTGAATGCTCTGCGTCCACTCACTCTCGCCGCTCTCAATTTCCTGTACCTCGTTAGCGGCATCAATCACGGCCAGCGGCGTCTTGATCTCGTGGCTCGCATCGGTAATAAAGCGCTTTTGCTTGCTGTAGCTCTCGACCATCGGTCGAATCACCGCGCCCGAGGCACCCGCCACAATTGCCAGCACCGCCAGCCAGCCAATGCAACTGATCGCCACGCTCGCGCTCAAAAACGAATGAAAGCTTGCAAGCTCACGCGAGCAGTCCACGAACACATAGGTGGTCTCATCGTCTTGAACCGTAACCGTATAGCGGTAGTTACCAGAAAAGCCCGAGATCCAACCCTTGGAATATAGTCCCGCAGCGATGCGTGCAGCACGCTTGGCACCCACCGCGGCAATGCGGGCCGTGTTGACATCGGTCACCTGCCCACCGGCAATCGACACCGTAAAGTAGCGCGTGTCGAAGGGAGACTCCGCCGTCATACCTTCGAAGTGCCCGGTGCGCATGACCACCCTGTCACCGGCAGCGGTCTTACCGGCGCCCACATCCTCGCCGGGATCGGTCTTGGGCTCATCCGTCCAATCGATGCCGTCCTTGCCCGCCAAGATATAGTCCAGACGAGCGTCGGCCATCTTGCAGACATGCGAGTAGTTGACGATATTGATGCCGGCGATGATAAGCGTGAGCACGGCGGTCACGGCACCCATGGCAACCAGGATGAACTTACGACGCAGGCGACGTCCCATTGCACTGGCAGCATCGGCGCGCCCCGGATTACCCGAGTCCGCGCCCATGCCGAGTTTTGCCGTCGTGCGCTTCCACCACGCACTCGCGCTCACGCCTATTCGCCCTCCTCAACAACCTCGAGCGAATAGCCCTGGTTGCGCGATGCACAGATGGCCACGTTGGCACCAAGCGCCGTCAGCTTTTTGCGCAGGTACGAGATGTAGACCCACACCACGTTGGCGCCTTCGGGCGCGTCCTCACCCCAAACCCCGAGCATCAGACGCTCGGTGGGCATGCGCGTGCCGGCGTTGCGCATAAAAAGCTCCATAAGCTGAAACTCACGATTGGCCAGGTGCTCCTCGCCCAAAGGGCCAACGAGCGTGCACGATGCCGTGTCGAGACGCACGTTGCCCACGCTGAGCGTCGTGGCGTCAATTGCCGTCGCGGCACGCGTCATGGCACGAATACGCGCAAGCAGCTCCTTGGCGGCAAACGGCTTGGTCAGATAATCGTTGGCACCGGCATCCAGGCCCTCGACCTTATCGGACACCTCGCTTTTTGCCGTGAGCATGATGATGGGCAGACGCTTACCGGCGGCGCGTGTACGCTTGAGCACCTCAATGCCATCCATGCCGGGCATCATGATGTCCAGGATTGCGGCGTCATAGTCGTTGGCGAGCAGATATTCGAGCGCCGTCAGACCGTCGAGGGCGGTGTCGACCTCGTAGTCGCTATGTTGAAGAATCGCGGTAAGGGCACGGGAGAGGCCGGGTTCGTCCTCGGCAAGCATCAGCTTCATAGTTGTTCCTTTGGCGCGCGGCTATACAGATTTCGATATTGCCGATGATAGCGCACCGCCAGCCGCCTTAGCGCAGCCTTAGCTGCTCAACCTGCACGTTTCTAAAAACGCTGGATAGGGCTTAGCCAAACTTAAGGCGCACGTGTCGAGCGCTTTGACGCATGCCGAGCGCGAAAGGACAGTGACTCGTCCTTTCACGGCGTCCTAGTTATGCAAAGCGCTCGAGCGTTACTCCTCGTACGCGCCCTCAAGCCGCAGCAGCCACTCCTTGCGGTCGAGGCCGCCGGCATATCCGTTGAGCGAACCGTCGGCGGCAACCACGCGATGGCACGGCACAATAATCGAAATGGGATTACGCGCGACCGCGGCCCCCACGGCACGGGGAGACACAACGGGTGCCTCATTTCCCGGCACACGATGTCGAGCCGCAACACGCTGGGCAATCTCGCCATACGTAGCGACCTCGCCACGCGGAATAGAAAGCAGCTCGTACCAAACTTCACGCTGAAACGCCGTGCCGATCATATGCAACGGCGGCGTAAACCGAGGTTCCTGCCCTGCAAAATAAGCATTCAGCCAAGCCCAGGAACGCTCAAGCACCGAAGACGCCGCACCATTTGCCGGACTCACCGACGACATGCCGCCAGCACCAGAAACTGCATCGGCGCCTTCAACATGTTCGGAGTCTTCCCGGAGAAGCGTGGAGCCAAAGTGCTCCTGCCCCTCAAACCAAAGCCCCGTCAAACCGCGGCCATCAGCGGCAAGCAGGATTTCGCCCAAAGGCGAAGCAAACGTCGTCGTGACCACCAGCGGCTCCTTTCAAAACTCCGCAAACATAATACCGCGAACTGTGCAGACAACCCCAATCGACCCCAAAGTCACCCAAAGCAGCAGGCGCAACGCGCCGCAGCTGCCGGCCGCGCCCCACAGTCCCCAAAGGCGGCAGGCGCGAAGCGCCGAGGCCGCC
>CAJMRR010000024.1 GCA_905215835.1 uncultured bacterium
CTCGGCATCCTCGGTGGCCAAGCCGGTGTTCGACGCACTGGGCGCCGATGTGCGCGTGATCAATGCCGCGCCCGACGGCTTTAACATCAATGTCGACTGCGGCTCTACGCATATTGAGCGCCTGCAGCGCCACGTGGTGGAGCAGGGCCTGGATGTGGGTTTTGCCTACGATGGCGATGCCGACCGCTGCCTGGCCGTGGACGAGCGCGGCCGCGTGGTCGACGGTGACCAGATCCTGTACGTGTGCGGTGTGTACCTGAACAAGCACGGGCGTCTCTCGGGCGGTACCGTGGTGCCGACGATCGCCAGCAACTTTGGCCTGATCAAGTCGTTGGAGCTTGCCGGCCTGAGTGCCGTGACCAGCGGCGTGGGCGACCGTCACGTGTATGCCAAGATGCGCGAGGGCGGCTACAGCCTGGGCGGCGAGCAGACGGGCCACACGATCTTTGGTGATATCGAGCGCACGGGCGACGGCATTATGACCTCGCTGCGCGTGATGGAAGTGATTCGTGCCGAGCGCGAGACGCTCTCGCAGCTCACGGCTCCGTGCAAGCTACTGCCGCAGGCTCAGGTTGCTGTACGCGTGGCGGATAAAGATGCCGCGCTGGGCAACATGGGCGTGCAAGCCGCCATCGCCGAGGCCGAGGCGTCGCTGGCGGGCGAGGGCCGCGTGCTGGTGCGCAAGAGTGGAACCGAGTCGGTGATTCGCGTTTTGGCCGAAGCTCCCGACCAGGCAGCTGCCGACGTCGCCATGAAGCGCATCGCCGCGGCGCTGGAAGCTCTGTAAGGTAGTCATTGGGGACGTTCTTAAACAACTAGGTGGAAAGGGGGCGCCGCGGATTGGTTCCGCGGCGCCCCCTTTGCGTTGGCGTGTCGGTTATGCCTTACAGCTCGTACAGCGTGGTGAACTTGTCCTGCAGGTAGCTGCAGTAGTAGCGGGCATCGAACGCCATGCCGCATGCGCCCTTGATGAGTTCCGGCGCGTCTTTGGCGCGGCCCCACTGCCAAATGTGCTCGCCCAGCCAGGCGCGGACAGGTGTCAGGTCGCCGCTCGCGCAGGCGCCGGTAAGGTCGACACCGTCGCGGCACATGGCCGGCACAAACATGGCATCGTAGGCACTGCCCAGCGCATACGTGGGGAAGTAGCCAAACGAGCCGCCGCTCCAGTGCGTATCCTGTAGGCAGCCGTGCGTGTCGTCGGGAACGGGAATGCCCAGGTACTCATCCATAAAGCGATTCCAAAGCGCGGGGATGTCCTTGGCCGTGGCCTCGCCGGCAAACAGCATGCGCTCAATCTCGTAGCGCACCATAACGTGCAGCGGATAGGTGAGCTCGTCGGCCTCGGTGCGGATCAACGACGGCTGCGCGATGTTCACGGCGCGGTAGAGCGTGTCCTCGTCTACGTTGCCGTAGACCTCGGGCGCGTGGCGGCGCAGCACCTCGAGCAGCGGTCCCATAAAGGCACGGCTGCGGCCCACGGTGTTCTCAAAGAAGCGGCTCTGGCTCTCGTGGATGCCCATGGAGGTGCCGCCCTCCAGGCAGGTGCGCGCATAGGCGGGATTGACGCCCAGCTCGTACATGGTGTGCCCCGCCTCGTGGATGATGCTGTAGACGTTGGAGATGCAATCGTCCTCGTAGATGTGTGTCGCGATGCGCGCGTCACCCACGGCAAAGCCCTCGCTAAACGGGTGCTCGGTAAAGGCAAGCGTGGTGTCGTCCAGGTTCAGGCCGACGAGCTTCATCAGGTCGAAGCTCATGGCGCGCTGGGCGGCCTCGGGCACGCGGGCGTGCAAAAAGTCGGCATCGGGCTGCTGGCCGCGCTCGCCGATGGCGTGCACGAGCGGCACGACCGTGGCCTTGACCTCCTCGCAAAATGCGTCGAAGCTCTCGGCAGAAAGGCCGCGCTCGTACTGGTCGAGCCAAACGTCGTATGGGTCGCGCTTGGGGTCCATGAGTTCGGCCTGATGCTTAAGTTGGGCGACGATTCTATCCACATAGGGCTCAAAGCTCGCCCAGTCGTTGGCCGTCTTGGCCTTGTGCCACACGGCGTCGGCCTCGCAGGTGAGCCTGGTCCAGGCTTCGGCCTCCTCGGTGGGAATAACGCTTGCCTCGCGCTGGTCGCGGCCGAGCACGCGGATCTCGTCGAGCAGCTGCGGGTCGTCTACGTGTCCGCCTGCAACCGTCTCGCGCGCTAACGAGCGTACGAGCTCAACGGACTTCTCGCTGGTCAGCAGCTTGTGATGCTCGCCGGCAAGCGTGCCCATGGCGTCGGCACGGGCGGCAGCGCCGTTGGCAGGAGCAATCGTCGCCCCATCGAACTCGGCAATCTTGAGCAGGTACTCGCGAGTCCACAGCTTGCCCTCGAGTTTGCGGAACTTTTTGACGGCCTTGTCGACTTTAGCGGCCTTGACGCCCTTGGCGGCTTTTGCCACGGCGGCCTTGGCCTTCTTATCGAGTTTCTTTCCCATACCGTATCCTTAATCTCGCAGGCCGAGCGCCGCAGGCGGGTGCGCGGCCAGTTTGCACAGCTACCTGCCTTGTACCCAGCGCGAACAAAACGGAACGCGGCGATGCGCTCGCGAAATGTGTTATCCTATAGCCCAATGCGTTGACGGAGAGGGTTTTGCCCGCCGCGTCGCCGGCAAGAGAGGGAAGGTCATGGGCTGCAAGCCTTCCTGCGGTGGCAAGGGCCAAGCGTTCACTCCCGAGCAGCGACCTCAACGGGCACGCGGCCAGTGGCAGCAAAGTCCCAGTAGGGAAGCCGTGAGCCTCGCGACAAGAGGCACAGAGTGGGCGCGGCGGGCCAGACATCCGCCGGGTCAAACAAGGTGGTACCGCGGAATTCAACCGTCCTTGGGCAATGTACATGCCCGAGGACGGTTTTTTTTGTTACCGAACCGGGCCGCGCATCCGCAACATCGGGCGGCGTCAGCCGTCCCGGAGCGCGGATGTGCGAGAGACGAAAGGGAAGACATGAGTCTGATTGATGATCTGGTCAAACTCGAGGAAGAGGCCAAGGAGCTCGTCACTAGCGCTGACGACGCCGCCAAGCTCGAGGCCGCGCGCGTTGAGCTGCTCGGCCGCAAGGGCCGTATCACCGGCCTGATGCGCATGATGGGCAAGCTCGCTCCCGAGGATCGTCCCATGATGGGCAAACGCGCCAACGAGATGCGCCAGCTGATCGAGGGCATGCTCGACGAGCGCACCACCGAGATGAAGGCCGCCGCCCTCAAGCACGCACTCGAGCACGAGGCCGTCGACATCACGCTGCCGGGCATCCGTCCGCAGATCGGTCACCAGCACCTGATCAAGCAGATCATCGAGGAGGCCGAGGACATCTTCTGCGGCATCGGCTACACCGTCGAGTCCGGCCCCATGGTCGATACTTCCTACTACAACTTCACCGCACTCAACGCGCCCATGGATCACCCGAGCCGCTCGGCTCGCGACACGTTCTATGTGGTCGACAACAACCCCGGCAGCGTCGCGCATCCCGAGGCTCACGCTCACGGTGAGTCCGACGTGCTGCTGCGCACCCAGACCTCGGGCGTGCAAATCCACACCATGGAGTCGCAGAAGCCGCCCATCTACATGATCTGCCCGGGCACCGTCTACCGTCCCGACACGGCAGACGCCTGCCACCTGCCGCAGTTCAACCAGATTGAGGGCCTGGTCGTCGACGAGGGCATCACCTTTGGCGATCTTAAGGGCACGCTCGACTACTTTGTTAAGTGCATGTTTGGCGAGGATCGCAAGACGCGTTACCGCCCGCACTTCTTCCCCTTCACCGAGCCCAGCTGCGAGGTGGACGTGAGCTGCCACGTGTGCGGCGGCAAGGGCTGCAACTTCTGCAAGCACAGCGGCTGGATCGAGATCCTGGGCTGCGGTATGGTCGACCCCAACGTCCTGATCAACTGCGGCATCGACCCCGAGAAGTACACCGGCTTCGCCTTTGGTATTGGCGCCGAGCGCGTCGCGGCACTGCGCTACGACCTGCCCGACCTGCGCACGTTGATGACTGGTGACATGAGGTTCTTGAACCAGTTCTAGAACGCTTTCTTCTTAGTTGCAGTTTCCGGCTCAAAGCCGCATTTATGAAAGGAGACCAGTTAGATGCGCGTTTCTTACGACTGGCTCAAGACCATGATCGATATTCCGGAGGATCCCAAGACCCTTTCGGACGAATATATCCGTACCGGCACCGAGGTCGAGGCGATCGACACCGTGGGCGAGTCCTTCGACCACGTGGTGACCGCCAAGGTGCTCACCAAGATCCCGCACCCCGATAGCGACCACATGTATGTGTGCTTGGTCGATGTGGGCGACAAGAATCTCGACGCCGACGGCAATCCCGCTCCGCTGCAGATCGTCTGCGGCGCGCAGAACTTCGAGGCCGGCGACCACATCGTCACGGCCATGATTGGCGCCGTGCTTCCCGGCGACGTTAAGATCAAGAAGAGCAAGCTTCGCGGCGTCGTGTCCATGGGCATGAACTGCTCCGCGCGCGAGCTCGGCCTGGGTGGCGACCACTCCGGCATCATGATCCTGCCCGAGGATACGCCCTGCGGCATGCCGTTTGCCGAGTACGTGGGCTCGAGCGACACCGTGCTCGACTGTGAGATCACGCCCAACCGTCCCGACTGCCTGTCCATGATCGGCATGGCCCGCGAGACCGGCGCCATCTTCGACCGCGATTTCCACGTTGAGCTGCCCGCCATCAAGGTCGAGACCGGCCGCGCGACCGACGACGAGCTTTCCGTCGAGATCGCCGACGAGGGCCTGTGCGACCGCTACGTTGCCCGCATCGTGCGCAACGTCAAGGTCGGCCCGTCGCCAGACTGGATGGTCAAGCGCCTCAACGCCCTGGGCGTGCGCCCGCACAACAACATCGTCGACATCACCAACTACGTGATGATGCTCACCGGTCAGCCGCTGCACGCCTTTGACCTGGACACCTTTGCCGAGCGCGATGGCCACCGTCGTGTGGTGGTTCGTGCCGCCCAGCAGGACGAGAAGTTCACGACGCTCGACGGCGAGGAGCGCGTGCTCGACGCCGGCATGGGCCTCATCACCGACGGCGAGCGCCCCGTGGCGTTGGCCGGCGTTATGGGTGGCATGGATTCCGAGATCGAGGACGATACCGTTGACGTGATGGTCGAGAGCGCCTGCTTCAACGCCGGCCGCACCTCGCACACCAGCCGTGACCTGTCGCTGATCTCCGACGCCTCCATCCGCTTTGAGCGCCAGGTCGACGAGAGCGGCTGCGTGGACGTCGCCAATGTGACGTGCGCGCTCATCGAGGAGATCGCCGGCGGCGAGGTCGCCCCCGGCTATGTGGACGTGTTCCCCGCGCCCAAGACCATCGACAGCATCAAGCTGCGCTTGGCCCGCGTGCATGCCATCTGCGGTGCCGACATCGAGCCCGAGTTTATCGAGCGTTCGCTCACCCGCCTGGGCTGCACCGTCGAGCGCGACGGCGATGACTTCATGGTCACCCCGCCGAGCTTCCGTCCCGACCTGCCGCGTGAGATCGACCTGATCGAGGAGGTCCTGCGCCTGTGGGGCATGGGCCGCGTGACGGCGACCATCCCGGCTGCCAAGAACCACATCGGCGGCCTGACCCGCGAGCAGAAGCTCACCCGTAAGGTCGGCGAGATCCTGCGCGCCTGCGGCCTCAACGAGACCACGACTTTCGGCTTTGCCGCCCCGGGTGACCTGGAGAAGATCGGTATGTCCACCGAGGGCCGCGGTTGCCCCGTGGTGCTCATGAACCCGCTGGTAGCCGAGCAGACCGAGATGCGTCGTTCGCTGCTGCCGGGCCTGCTGCAGTCCGTGGCCTACAACGAGGCGCACGGTACGCCCAACGTGCACCTGTACGAGGTCGGCAGCCTGTTCCACGGTCGCGAGAACGCCAGCCTGCCCAAGGAGACCAAGTCCGTGGCGGGCGTGCTCTCGGGCCAGTGGAGCGAGCGGTCCTGGAACATGAAGTATCGCAAGCTGCGTTTCTTCTTTGGCAAGGGCATTGTCGAGGAGCTGCTCGCCCAGCTGCGCATCGAGAAGGTTCGCTTCCGTCCCGTCGAGGGCGAGGGCTACGCTTTCTTGCAACCGGGTCGTGCGGCCGAGGTTCTGTCCGGCGGCACCGTGCTGGGCTGGGTCGGCGAGATCCACCCCGAGGCGCGCGAGGCCTGCGGTATCGATGAGGTCGTCGTTGCCTTTGAGCTCGACTTGGACAAGCTGATCAAGGGCGCCCGCAACCAGGAGAACTACCGCGAGTTCTCGCAGTACCCGGCCGTTGAGCACGACCTTGCTATCGTGGTCGACAACACTGTGACCTGCGAGGATCTTGAGCGTCGTATTACGAGTGCCGGCGGCAAGCTGCTCGAGGGCGTGCGCCTGTTCGACGTCTACCGCGATCCCATCCGTATCGGTGCGGGCAAGAAGTCCATGGCCTTTGCGCTTACGTATCGCTCCGACGACCACACGCTCACCAGCGAAGAGGTCGAAAAAGCGCACCAGAAGATCGTCACCAAGGTGTGCAAGGGCGTAAACGGCGAGGTCCGCGGCTAGGTCCTGCGCTGGGGTATGGGTCAGCGGTGGCTGCTGCCGAGTCCTACGTGACTGCTATGCCCGGTATAAGGCACCGTTGAGCCTGCATATATGACACGCGCATTACATAACGGCGTGCTGCTTTGTCGGCAGTGCGCCGTTTTGCTATGATAGCCCGCGTCGTGTTACGAATCTGACATTACGTAACACTGGAAAGGTGATTCAAACGGCGTTGCAATTCCGTGCGCCGATAACCGGGAGGCGTGCATGCACATTCCAGATAATTATCTGTCCCCGCAGACCGATGCCGTCATGGCGGTGGCGATGGTGCCCGTTTGGGTCCACTGCATCAAGAAGGTGCGCGCCACGCTCGATCGCAAGCACATGGCTTTCCTGGGCATCTGCGCCGCGTTCTCCTTCTTGCTCATGATGTTCAACGTGCCGCTGCCCGGCGGCACCACTGGTCACGCCGTCGGCGGCGCGCTCATCTCGCTGTTGCTGGGCCCGGAGGCCGCGGCTATCGCTGTCTCGGTCGCGCTGGCGCTGCAGGCGCTGCTGTTTGGCGACGGCGGCATCCTGTCCTTTGGCGCCAACTGCTTTAACATGGCCTTCGTGCTGCCGTTTGCCGCTGCTATCGTGTTCCGTGCGCTCAACAGCCGTTTGCACGACAAAAGCTGGGGCACCTCGGTTTCGGCCATCGTAAGCGGCTGGGTCGGCCTGTGCCTGGCGGCCCTGTGCGCGGCAATCGAGTTTGGTATTCAGCCGATGCTCTTTACCAACGCTTCGGGCGCGCCGCTGTACTGCCCCTTCCCGCTGTCCGTGGCTATTCCGGCCATGTTGATCCCACATATGCTGGTTGCCGGCGTGGTCGAGGGCGTAGCGACGGCCGCCATCTACGGTTTTATCAAGAAGACGGCGCCGAGCATTATCGTCGGCCCCGAGGCTTCCGACGGCCTGCTTGAGACCGAGGGCGCAACCGCCAAGAAGACCTCGCTGGTCCCCACGTTCATCCTGGTCGCCGTGCTTGTCGTGGCCACGCCGCTGGGCCTGCTGGCCACGGGTGACGCTTGGGGCGAGTGGGACGCTGAGGGCGCCGCGACCGCCGTTCAGGAGGCTGGTGACGACAGTCTGCAGGCTTCGGTCGGCCTCGACACCCCGACCTTTGCCGACGCTCTGCCCACGGGCGATTATCTGCAGGCCTATTCCGAGGAGCAGGGCCTTGGCTTTGCCGGCCAGGCTGCCATGTATATCCTGTCCGGCGTGATTGGCGTGGCGGTGCTCACCATCGCATTCCGTCTGATCTCGCTGACGGTCAAGGAAAGCGGAGCCCATGGCGATGGTCGAGCTGCCTAGCTGGCTTGCGGCCGAGGAGCGATACGAGCCCACGGGCGCTCGTCATCGCGTGATGCAAAAGAACGTCCTGCACCTGGCGAGCCTGCTTGAGCGGGTTCGCCTGGGTGGAGGCGCGCACGAGGGCGGGTCGATGGTCGACCGCGCCCTTTCTTGCGTTTCGGCTCCGGTGCGCCTGGTGGGGATATTCGTTTGCGTCCTGTGCGTGTGCCTGACACAAAGCCCGCTGTACCTCATGTTGATGGCGGCCATTGCGCTGGTGCTCGTTGCCGTGCGTCCCGTACGCGGGCTGCGCGCGACCTTTGTGCCGGCGCTTGGCGCCGCGGGGCTCGCAGTGGTTTTGGCGCTGCCTGCCCTGCTGCTGGGTGCTTCCGCTACGGGCGCCATGCTCAAGATTGCGCTCAAGACCTTCATTAATGTGTCGCTGGTGCTGGGCGTTTCGTGGACCCTCACGTGGAGCCGCATGTCGGCGGCGCTCAAGATGCTGCATCTACCCGACGAAGTTATCTTTACGTTTGATATGGCGCTCAAGCACATCGAGGTGCTGGGTCGTACGGCGCACAATCTGTGTGAATCGGTCATGCTGCGCAGCGTTGGCCGTGCGCCCGAGGGATTTTCGCGTACCGATTCGATTGCGGGTATCATGGGCATGACCTTTATCAAGGCGATGAAATGCAGCCGCGCGATGGACGAGGCCATGCTTTGCCGCGGCTTTGCCGGTGCGTATCCGGCTCCCGCGCGCGCCAGGTTTGGCTGGCGCGATGCGGCCTATGCGGCCGGCGTGGCGCTGCTGACAGTGTTGTGCGCCGTGCTGTAGGCGCTGCTGGTTCCGACTGGGGATGCAAATGGGGAAGGGCGACGTTTTGACGATCGATATGAATAGTGCGGCGGGCACGAACGGTGTGGGCGGCGCCGAGGTCGTTCCGCTCATCGAGCTGCGCGACGTGGTGTTCTCCTATGCGGGGCATACGGTTGTCGATGGCGTGTCGCTGCGGGTCGATCGTGGTGAGCTCGTTGCCCTGCTCGGTCCCAACGGCTGCGGCAAGACGACGATTATGCGTCTTATTAACGGCCTTGAACTCGCGGACGCAGGGGCATACCTGTTTGACGGGCACGTGGTCGATGCGGCGTATCTGAAGGATTCTGCTGCTGCTCAGAAGTTCCACCAGCGCGTGGGCTTCGTATTCCAAAACGCCGATGCCCAGCTGTTCTGCGCCACGGTGGGCGAGGAAGTTGCTTTTGGTCCCGCGCAGATGGGGCTGCCGGCAGACGAGCTCGAGCGCCGCGTGCGCGATGCCATGGGGCTGTTCCAGGTTGCCGACCTTGCCGACGCCTCTCCCTATCAGCTCTCGGGCGGGCAAAAGAAGCGTGTGGCGCTGGCGGCAGTTGTATCGATGAACCCCGATATCCTAGTGCTCGATGAGCCCACCAATGGGCTCGACGAGGATTCATGCGACATCGTGGTCAACTTCTTGCTGGCCTACGTCGCGGCGGGTAAGACGGTCTTGATGAGCACGCATCACCAGGATTTGGTGCGACGCCTGGGTGCCCGTGCAATCTATATCGATCGATATCACCATGTG
This sequence comes from uncultured bacterium, assembly GCA_905215835.1. Lineage (GTDB taxonomy): Bacteria > Actinomycetota > Coriobacteriia > Coriobacteriales > Coriobacteriaceae > Collinsella. Next base: position 9,480 of record CAJMRR010000024.1, read on the forward strand.
GTCGAGGCGCCTTCGCCGTCGTATGGAACCGAAAGCGGTACTACGGACTAGTTGCTGCGTAGAGCGTGCGTAGCCGCCCGCGCGGCTTTGCCGTGATGGTATAGTTATCCAGGTTTTTTATGGGGGTGGCTATGCCAAGTTGGAACATTCATATCGCTCAGACGGAGCGTTTGCTGGAGCGCACCGGTGCACTTGCCAATAGCGTGCGCGACCGCAATGCCTTTTTGTTTGGCTGCGTGGTTCCGGATATCTTCGTGGGCTATATGGTCCCTGGCATCGCCGATCCCATCCCGTACCGCATTACGCACTTTGCAAAGCCCGAGCCTATCCCTAAGCCTCGTGAGCATGAGTTCTGGGATACCTATGTGGCACCGTTGCTTAAAAGTTCGCCCACCGGTGCGCCAGCCGCGGCTACCTCGATTGTCGAGGAGCGCGAGCGACTGAATCGCGTGCACTATCCCCAGCGCTACAGGGATGCCGAGCCGGTTGCCGGTCCCGGCGCCTGTGAGTTCTCGCTTGCATCCGAAGATGTGGCGCAGTCGTTGCTCGATTTGACACTGGGTGTCTGGTCGCATCTGGTGGCCGATACCGTATGGAATACGCGCGTGAATCAGTACCTGGAGGCGCACGGCGGCAAGCCGTGCGAGGAGTTCCGCATTAAAAAGCAAGGCGACTTTGACTGGTTTGGCAAGACGCTCGGCATCGTTTCGATTCCGCGCGCGACCGATCGCCTGTATACTGCGGCGACGCGTTTTGGGCAGTATCCCATCCATAAGGAGTATGTGCTCAAGACCATCGGCGTTATGCACGAGATCGTGCGCGAAAACCCCGGCGATCCCGACCATCCGCCATACCGCCTGCTGACCGAGGAATTCTTCGACGCGACGTTTACCGAGGTCATCGAGCTAACCGAGGCGGGATTTGCGGCTCGCGTTGCCGCTTCTGACGTTCCCGCAGCCCCTCTGATCGCTAGCTGCTAGCCGGCCGGCTTGACGGTGAACAGCTCATCCCAATTGACCAACAGCTCCCGTCGCAGGGCGTCTTCGGTGGTGCGCTCGGCATCGGAGAGGCTTGCGACTGAACACAAATCGATGAGGCGGCATATGAAGAAGGTCTTAAAAAAGCCCGGAAGGCAATGCCTTCCGGGCCCTTTGCAATGCAAATCTGCTTGCAAGTACGATTTAGCGCACCTGAGCGACGTATGCGACGTTGGTCGAGGAGACCTTGTCCTCGAGCTGGACGCTCATGCGGGGATCGCCGGCGGTAGCGACGGTCAGATCGCCGGCCTCGACGTAGCCGAGCTCCTTAGCGGTCTCGATCGCCTTGACGATCGTGCCGTTGACGGTGCCCTGGGTAATCTCGGCCTGATGCGGGATAACGCCCCAGTACATGATCATCTGCTGGACGGCCCACTCGTGGCGGGAGAACGCGCAGATCGGCATGTTGGGACGGAAGTGCGAAATCAGGCGAGCGGTACGACCGGTGGTCGTCGGCACGGTGATGCACTTGGCGCCAACGGTGGTGGCCATGTTCACAGCGGACATACCCACAACGTTGTTGACGACGCGGGTGCCGTGAGCGTCAGCCGGAACCTCGAGCGGAGCGTGAGCCGGGAGGTACTTCTCGGTCTCGAGAGCAATGCTGGCCTGCATCTTAACGGCCTCGACCGGGTACTTACCGGCAGCGGACTCGCCAGAGAGCATAACGGCGTCGGTGCCGTCGTAAATGGCGTTAGCAACGTCGGCAACCTCGGCGCGCGTCGGGCGCGGGTTCTGCTGCATGGAGTCGAGCATCTGCGTAGCGGTGATAACGGGCTTGTAGGCTGCGTTGCACTTAGCGATGATTTCCTTCTGGATGTGCGGAACGAGCTCGGGCTTGATCTCGATGCCCAGGTCGCCACGGGCGACCATGATGCCGTCGGAAGCCTCGAGAATCTCGTCGAAGTTCTCGACGCCCAGGGCGCACTCGATCTTCGGGAAGATCGTCACGTGCTCGCCACCGTTCTCGCGGCAAAGCTTGCGGATGCCGCGGACGGACTCGCCGTCACGGATGAAGGAAGCGGCGATGTAGTCGATGTTCTCGGTCAGGCCAAAGAGGATGTCCTGACGATCGCGCTCGGTGATGGCGGGCAGAGAGATGTTGACGTTGGGCATGTTGACGCCCTTGCGCTCGCCGATCAGGCCGTCGTTCTTAACGACGCAGGTCATGTCCTGGCCGTCGACGGACTCGACCTCGAGGGCAACCAGGCCGTCATCGATCAGGATGAGGGAGCCCTTCTCGACCTCGGAGGGCAGAGCCAGGTAGTCGAGGGAGATGTGCTCAGCGGTGCCGTGGAAATCCTCGGACGTGGGCTGAGCGGTGACGACGATCTTGTCGCCGGTCTTGACGGCAACCTTCTTGCCATCGACCAAAAGGCCGGTGCGGACCTCGGGGCCCTTGGTGTCGAGCAGGATGCCGACGGGCATGCCGAGCTCCTTGGAAATACGGCGGACGCGCTCGATGCGACCGTGGTGCTCGTCGTAGGAGCCGTGCGAGAAGTTAAAACGGGCGACGTTCATGCCCGCCTTGATCATCTCGCGGATGGTCTCGTCGCTATCGCAGGCGGGACCCATGGTGCATACAATCTTGGTGCGCTTGTACATTCAGACCTCCATCTGACATCGTCTTGCGCTGATAGATAAACCATAAGAAATAAAACTGAGATGATTATAACGAAATGCCGACCGAATACCCCAAAAAATCGACCGTATGCCGAATTAGAAGTTCATTTTTTGCGGAAAAACGGTATATGCAAAAACTTTACCAACCGTTCTAACCGCTGCTATCTGGGCGATATTTCAGTCTGACGATGCGCCGAAGAAAAAACGTTTTATCAATGTTGAGCATCACACTGTCTGCACCGTTGCGCCTGTGCCGTGTTTCCAGATGGAATGTTTTGGCTAGACGCGTCGCTTTGGGGTACCATAGCTCCACTATCAACTGCCGCTCAGCACGGCAGCCTTGATGAGCCCTTGCCCTTCTCCTGGGAATTATGATCGGGCATCAATCTGCTGAGTGGCCCGAATCCCAGGAGGGGACTCTATATGCAAAAGGAATACCTGTCCGCCGCGGCGGAGGTGCTCAGCGACCAGGGTGTCGATGAGAACCTTGGCCTGAGCAACGACGAGGCGTCGTCGCGCCTCGCCAAGACAGGCCCTAACAAGCTCGAGGAAGCCGAGAAGACGCCGTTGTGGAAGCGCTTCTTTGAGCAGATGGCCGACCCCATGGTCATCATGCTGATCGTTGCCGCCGTCATCAGCGCGCTCACGGGCATGGTCAAGGGCGAGGCGGACTTTGCCGATGTCGCCATCATCATGTTCGTCGTTATCGTCAACTCGGTGCTGGGCGTGGTTCAGGAGGCCAAGAGCGAGGAAGCTCTCGAGGCCCTGCAGGAGATGAGCGCCGCGCAGTCCAAGGTTCTGCGCGACGGCAAGCTCGTGCACCTGCCGAGCGCCGAGCTCGTGCCCGGCGATGTGATCATGCTCGAGGCGGGCGACTCCGTCCCGGCCGACTGCCGCGTGCTCGAGAGCGCCACGATGAAGATCGAGGAGGCCGCCCTTACCGGCGAGTCCGTACCCGTCGAGAAGCATGCCAACGTGATCGAGCTCGCCGCCGGCACCGACGACGTGCCGCTCGGCGACCGCAAGAACATGTGCTACATGGGCTCCACCGTGGTGTACGGCCGTGGCCGCGCCGTCGTAGTCGGTACCGGCATGAACACCGAGATGGGTAAGATCGCCGGCGCCCTGGCCGAGGCCAAGGAAGAGCTCACGCCGCTGCAGGTGAAGCTTGCCGAGCTCAGCCGCATCCTCACCATCATGGTTATCGTCATCTGCGTCGTCATCTTTGGCGTTGATATCATCCGCCACGGCGTGGGCAACGTTCTTACCGACCCGACCGCCCTGCTCGATACCTTTATGGTTGCCGTCTCGCTCGCCGTCGCTGCCATCCCCGAGGGCCTGGTCGCCGTCGTGACCATCGTGCTGTCGCTTGGCGTGACCAAGATGGCCAAGCGCCAGGCAATCATCCGCAAGCTCTCTGCCGTCGAGACGCTCGGCTGCACGCAGACCATCTGCTCCGACAAGACCGGTACCCTTACCCAAAACAAGATGACCGTCGTCAAGCACGAGCTCGCCGCACCTAAGGAGAAGTTCCTGGCCGGCATGGCTCTGTGCTCCGATGCCCAGTGGGACGAGGAGCTGGGCGAGGCCGTGGGCGAGCCGACTGAGTGCGCGCTCGTCAACGACGCCGGCAAGGCGGGCCTCACTGGCCTGACTGCCGAGCACCCGCGCGTGGGCGAGGCCCCGTTCGACTCGGGCCGCAAGATGATGTCCGTGGTCGTCGAGACCCTGGACGGCGAGTATGAGCAGTACACCAAGGGCGCGCCCGACGTGGTGATCGGCCTGTGCACCCACATCTACGAGGGCGATAAGGTCGTTCCGCTGACTGAGGAGCGTCGTGCCGAGCTCGTGGCAGCCAACAAGGCCATGGCTGACGAGGCCCTGCGCGTGCTGGCGCTGGCGAGCCGCACCTACACCGAGGTTCCCGCCGGCTGCAGCCCCGCTGCGCTTGAGCATGACCTGGTATTCTGCGGCCTGTCCGGCATGATCGACCCGGTCCGTCCCGAAGTGGCCGACGCTATCCGCGAGGCGCACGACGCTGGCATCCGCACCGTCATGATCACGGGCGACCACATCGACACCGCCGTGGCCATCGCCAAGCAGCTTGGCATCGTCGCCGATCGCAGCCAGGCCATTACCGGTGCCGACCTCGACCGCATGAGCGACGAGGAGCTCGACGCGCACATCGAGGACTACGGCGTGTACGCCCGCGTCCAGCCCGAGCACAAGACGCGCATCGTCGAGGCCTGGAAGTCGCGCGACCAGATCGTGGCCATGACGGGCGACGGCGTCAACGACGCCCCGTCCATCAAGCGCGCCGACATCGGCGTCGGTATGGGCATCACCGGCACCGACGTCACCAAGAACGTTGCCGACATGGTGCTTGCCGACGACAACTTCGCCACCATCATCGGTGCCTGCGAAGAGGGCCGTCGCATCTACGACAACATCCGCAAGGTCATCCAGTTCCTGCTTTCGGCCAACCTTGCCGAGGTGTTCTCGGTGTTTATCGCCACGCTCATCGGCTTTACCATCTTCCAGCCGGTGCAGCTGCTGTGGGTGAACCTGGTCACCGACTGCTTCCCCGCGCTCGCGCTGGGCATGGAGGATGCCGAGGGTGACATCATGAAGCGCAAGCCGCGCAACGCCAAGGACGGTGTCTTTGCCGGACATATGGGTCTGGACTGCGTGGTCCAGGGCCTAATCATCACCGTGCTGGTGCTGGCGAGCTTCTTTGTGGGCGTGTACTTTGACATGGGCTACATCCACATCGCCGATATGATCGCCGGCAATGCCGACGAGGAAGGCGTGATGATGGCGTTCATCACGCTCAACATGGTCGAGATTTTCCACTGCTTCAATATGCGCAGCCGTCGTGCGTCGCTGTTCACCATGAAGAAGCAGAACAAGTGGCTGTGGGCTTCCGCCGCGCTGGCACTGGTGCTGACGGTGATCGTGACCGTGCAGCCGACGCTTGCCGAGATGTTCTTTGGCCCTGTGACGCTTGAGCTCAAGGGCGTTCTTGCCGCGCTGGGTCTGGCCTTCCTGATCATCCCGCTGATGGAGATCTACAAGGCGATCATGCGCGCGGTCGAAAAAGAGTAACGTTCCTGTCCGGGCCCGACCGCCTGCGGGGTTTCCACGGGCACGTCCTCGCCGCTTTGCGGCTGCGGGATGTGCCCTTAGGAAACCCCTCCCGGCGGGCGGGCCCTGCGGTATCCTTGCTGGCTTTTCTCCCGTGCGGATGAAAAGGGCTGAGGGAAAGTATGTGAGCTGGTCGGGCTTTGCCCGGCCAGCTCTATTTGATTTAAAATACCTGCTCAGTTGTGATTTATGGTGCTGGGAGGCGCTTGTGGGCAAGGCGAAGGCTAAGGCGAAGAAAAAGACGACGGGGGCGCGGGCTAAGCGCGATCGTCGTCGGAAGCTCGCGACCGAAGCCCCCGCGTCTGCCGAGGAGCTGCTGGCAAACGTGCCGGGACTTGACGCGCTGCAGGATGTTCCGGCGTTCGATGACCTGCCGGTCGATGAAGCTCAGCAGGCGGCATTTGACGACTTTTGCGCACATACCGAGGAGCCCGAGCAGATGCAGCTTGGCGCCGTGGTGCGCTTGGATCGCGGGTTTCCGCTGGTGGCGACTGCCGACGACACCTTCCGCGCCGAGCATGCCGTGGGGTTTGCCAAGTCGCGCGGCGAGGACGAGGTCCTGCTGCCCGCCGTGGGCGACCGTGTGGCGGTGCGCCGCGCTCCCGGGCACGATATGGGCGTGATTGAGTGCGTGCTGCCGCGCCGTACGAGCTTTGAGCGTTGGCGCGGCCGTGCCCGCGGAGAGCGTCAGGTGCTCTGCTCCAACGTGGATTGCGTGCTAATCGTGCAGGCGCTCGGTGCCGGTGAGGTGCTGCTCGACCGCGTGGCGCGCTCGCTGGTGTTGGCGCTCGACTGCGATGCCGAACCGGTGGTGGTGCTCACCAAAGCTGATCGCTGCGATGCCGAGGAGCTCGAGCGCGATCTGGACCGCGTGCGCCGCCTGGTGGGTCCGGACGTGCGCGTGATCGTGACGTCCTCTGCCGAGGGGCGCGGCCTGGACGAGGTTCGTTCCTGCGTGCCTGCCGGGAGCTGCGCCATGATTCTGGGCGAGTCGGGTGCCGGCAAGTCGACGCTGCTCAATGCGCTGCTGGGCCACGATACGTTGGCGACCGGCGGGGTGCGCGAACGCGACGACCAGGGCCGTCACACTACCGTCGCGCGCGTGATGGTGGCACTGCCGGGCGACGCCGGCGTGATCGCCGATGCCCCGGGCCTGCGCAGCTTACCGCTCGTGGGTCACGAGCGGGGTCTGGCGCGCGCCTTCCCCGAGATTGTCGAGGCATCGCGCGCGTGCCGGTTTGGCGATTGCACGCATACCCATGAGCCGGGTTGTGCCGTTCGCGAGGCCGAGGACGCCGGACAGATCGACAGCCTGCGTTTGGAAACGTTCCAAAACCTGGCGTCATCCATGCGTGTGAGTGCTCAAATGCTCGATCCCGATGTCCACCTGTAATTGATTTTTCCTATGACAGCCGTCTTCCAACTGTTCGGGAGACGGCTTTTTTGCTGCGAAAAAGCCTCGAAACATGCAGTTTGCTGACGTGCTGACCAAAACCTTGCCACGAGCTTGACGGGCTGGTTAGTTTTTGGTCAGCGATTGGTTTGACATCGAAAACCGAGATCGCGATTGCGCCGCTTTGCACTCTGACCACCCAGACAATGGTGGTACGGGCATTCGCCCGGCACTGCCATGAGAGGAGCGGCCGTGAACAAGAGCAAGCGCATCGCTATCAGTCTGGTCGCGGGCGTGCTCGCTGCTCTGCTCTGCATGGTTTACGGCTCGTCGATCCGCTCGCAAGCCGAACAGGTCCAGGCTGAGACCTTGGCCAAGTACGGTGGCGATCGCGTCGAGGTATGCGTTGCGGCGCGCGATATCGATGTGGGCGAGACCCTCGATGAGACCAATGTCATAACCCAGGAATGGCTGACGAGTCTGCTGCCGCGTGACGCGGCGACCGAGCTGCGCCAGGTGCGCGGCGACGTGACGACTTCGCGTATTCCCAAAAACGCCGTGATCTGCAATGTCTACACCAAGGCCGAGAGCCACAAGCTCGAGGTGCCTAAGGGCAAGGTCGCCGTTTCGGTGGCGGTCGATGCCGAGCACTCGGTCGGCGGTGCTACGGGCGTGGGCAGCTACGTGGATGTGTATGTGCAAAAAGACGGCGTAACCGATCGGCTGTGCGGCGCGTACGTGATCGATACCAGTGAGGATTCCGGTGCCACGCGCGAGGGCAAGATCGAATGGGTGACGCTGGCGGCTGACCCCGAAGACGTCAAGGAACTGCTGGGAGCCTCGGGCAAGGGAACGGTCAGCTTGACGATTCCCGCCACGGCGCGCGGCAAAAAGAGCGGAGGCGACGAGTGATGAAGGCGATCTGGCTTGCGTGCTGCGCGTGCGGCGATTACGGGCTGTTGCAGCGGGAAGTCGAGGGCCGTGACGCGGGTGCACAGGTGCTTCGCGTGGGTGACCTGGACGGGCTGGTTTCCATGGCGCGGGCGTTTCCGTCGCGCCGCGGAGCTGCCATCATCGCGGCGTCTCTGTTTGATACCGAAGATGTGCGCAAGACTGTTGCGCGCCTGACGGCCGAAGGCCGCGTGAGTCGCGTGGTCGTCTTGATAGAAGCGCTCGATCCGTCGGATATCGAGGGGTTGTTTCGCGCGGGGGCGACCGAGGTCATCGCTGCGCACAGTATATGCGGCAACGGGCGCGCGGGCGAGGGAGCGGTTGATTCCGATCGGCGCATGACGATTGAGCCCGATGCTTTTGTTGATAGGGAACCCGGGGCGCCTCGCGCTACAAGAGGCCCGCGTGTTGATGATTATGGAAAAGCGGAAGCCGAGCATGGTCGGCGCCCCCGGAACCCCCTTGTATGCGATGACGCTGGAGGGCCGCCGCAGCATGCTGGCGACTCCCCGGCTGTAGATATGGGATACGTGCACGGCGTGAATCTGGCGGATGAACTCGACGAAGTTGAGGGCTTTGCCGGGTGCGGCGAGTTGTCGCTGATGCAGCATGAGCAGATTACGCAGAACGAGCCTGCCTTGCAGACCGAACAAGCCGCCATGCCGGCT
>CAJMRR010000025.1 GCA_905215835.1 uncultured bacterium
CTAATAAAGAGGCGGTCGTTTTGGCGGTCGAATTCCTCGATCGAGGCCTCGGCGCGGTCGAACACCTGAATGACGTTCTGGCCGGCAAAATCCTCCTCGATAATGCCGTTGACGGCGCCCAGAACCTGCTGCTGCTCGCGGAAGTACGGCTGCGAGAAGTGAATCATCACCATCAAGATAATCGCAGCGGCCGGCAGCGTGAGCACGGTGACGCCGGTGAGCGGCAGGCTGATCGAGAGCATCATGATGAGCACGCCGATAATCTGCGTGACCGACGTGATAAGCTGCGTCACGCTCTGGTTGAGCGACTGACCCAGCGTATCGACGTCGTTGGTGATGCGGCTGAGCACATCGCCCTTGCTGTGGCCGTTGAAGTAACTCATCGGAACGACAGCGATCTTGGCGGCGATCTCCTTGCGCATGCGATAGCAGATCTTTTGCGTGACGCCGGTCATGAGCCAGCCTTGGATCAGGCTGCAGGCAGAGCTCGCTAGATACAGGCAGAGCAAAAAGCCGAGCGTCTTGGCGATCCAGGCAAAGTCGACATCGCCGGTGCCGTTGACCTTGGCGACCAAGCCCTCGAACAGTTTGGTGGTAACCTGGCCGAGCACCTTGGGCCCCACAATGTTAAAGATGACCGAGCACACTGCAAAGGCGACGGCGGCAAACACGGCAATCTTGTGCTGGCCGATATAGCCGAGCAGCTGCTTCATGGTGCCCTTAAAGTCCTTGGCCTTTTCGCCACGGCGCATGCCACCCATGCGGCCCATGGGACCACGCTGGCGGGTGGGCTTGGGAATCTGAGTCTTGGTCTCGTCTGCCATTAGCGCTCGCCTCCTTCCATGACGGCTGCAATTTCTTCTTGGGTAAGCCCCAGCTCCTCGGCGGAAAGCTGCGACTGTGCGATCTCCAGGTACGCCGGGCAGCTGCGCAGCAGCTCCTCGTGCGTGCCGGTGCCCACTACGTGGCCGTCGTCGAGCACGATGATCTGGTCGGCGTGCATGATGGTCGCGATGCGCTGGGCCACGACCACGAGTGCGGCGTCGGTGACGTTTTTGGCGAGCTCCTCGCGCAGGCGAGCGTCGGTCTTGTAGTCGAGCGCACTAAACGAATCATCGAACACCACGACCTCGGGCTTCTTGGCCAAGGCGCGGGCGATGGCCAGGCGCTGACGCTGACCGCCCGAGACATTGGAGCCGCCCTGGCTAATGGGGGAGTCGTACCCGTCCTCGCGCTCGGCGATAAAGTCCTCGGCCTGTGCGATGCGCGCGGCCTGGCGCATGTCATCATCGCTCACCATGTCGCCGGCAAACTTGAGGTTGCTCTCGACGGTGCCCGAGAACAGGCGACCCTGCTGCGGGATGTAACCGATGCGGCGGCGCAGCTCAGAGAGGGTCATGTCACGCACGTCGATGCCGTCGAGCGAAATGCTGCCGCCCGTGACGTCGTACAGGCGCGGAATCAGCTGCACGAGCGTGGACTTGCCCGAACCCGTGGAGCCAATGATGCCGAGCATCTGGCCGGCGTGCGTGGTGAAGTTTACGCCGCTGATGACGTCGGCGCGGGCATCGGGATACTGGAAGCTCACGTCGCGGAAGGTGAGCTCGCCGCGCGGCGCGCTGGCAGCAGGCAGTTTGGGCGAGACAGGGTCGTTGATGCTCGTGGGGCAGGTGATGACCTCTTCCACGCGCTCGGCTGCGACCTCGGCGCGGGGCAGGATGACCGAAACCATGGTGAGGATCATAAACGCCATGACGATCTGCATGGTGTAGGAGATGAACGCCATCATGTTGCCGACCTGCATCACGCCGTCGGACACGCCCTGCGCGCCAAACCAGACGATAAGCACGGTGATGCAGTTCATGACGAGCATCATGAGCGGCATCATAAAGCTCATGGCGCGGTTGGTGTAGAGCTGCGTAGTCATCAGGTCGAGCGACGCCTTGTCAAAACGCTCGAGCTCATGCTCCTCGCGGTTGAACGAGCGGATGGGCATAAGGCCGTCGAGCAGCTCGCGGGCGGTAAGGTTCACGCGGTCCACAAAGCTCTGCATCTTTTTGAACTTGGGCATGGTGAGGCCCATGAGCACGCCGACGACGGCCGAAACCGCGATGATGGCCACAGCGATGGTCCACTCCAGGCCGGTGTGGTTGGCTAGGACGCGCATGACGGCGACGATGCCCATGACGGGGGCCATCAGGCACATACGGATAAACAGGGTTGCGGCCATCTGGATCTGCTGAATGTCGTTGGTGCAGCGGGTAATGAGCGAGGCCTGGCTAAATTTGCCCACCTCGGCTGGCGAGAAGTGCATAACCTTGTTGAAGGTCTCGCGGCGCAGGTCGCGGGCGATGGAGCAGGCGGTGCGCGACGCCACGGCACCGGTCAGGATGGTGGCGACGAGCGACACCAGGCACAGGCCAAACATCGTGGTCGCCATGCGGCTCAGGTACGCGTTCTGCACGTCGGCGGGGTCGATGCCCTGCGCCTTGTACTCGTCCTGCACATAGCTCACGGCGCGTTGGGTCACAATGGAGCCCGACATGGAGCCCATTTTGTCCGCCATTTGGTTGGCACCCTCGACGAGCTTGCCCTGGTCGATTAGGCCGCCTTCAACGCCCAGACGCAGGCTCTTCATGGTGATCTTACCGCCGTCGGCGTCGATCTGTTTTTGCATGTTCTGCGCCGCCGCGGCCTTCTGCTGCATCTCGGCGAGCTGCTCGGGCGTCATCGCCGCCATCTGCTCGGGGGTGGGCATGGCCTGGGCGCCGCTGTTGTCTTTCTCGCTGGACGAGCCCATCATGTCGCCCATGGAGTTGGCGTCGATGCCCTGGTTGAGCGAAAGGACAACAGTCTCGGGCAGGCTCATAATGTCGGCAATCTTGCCTCCATCGGCACGCTCTTCCTCGGTGCCCTCGTACGTTCGAATGTCGTTTTTGTCAGCCTTGCTAAACACGGCCTCCACAGCCTTGGCGTCCTTGGCGCTCATAAAGAGTTCGAGGTCGTCGAGCGATTCGGCGCGGATGGTGTCGGGTACGGGCGACGCGATGCCGCCTTGCTGCACACCCACGTCGACGATGTCGCTCATATAGGTAGGCAGCGCCAGATCGGCGTTGCAGCTGATTACGATAAGTACGATAGCTGCGAACAGTGCCAGGATATGTTTTTTAAAGAGCTTGAGAATCCTCACTCGGCATCTCTCCTTTCTTGATTACGGTCGATAATTTCGTTGGCACGCCTTAGAAGACGCACCATCTCTTGGGTATCTGTTTCGCCGAGCTGCTCGAGGAAGGCCGCGGTGCGGCTCTCGAATTCCCGACGTTTGATTTCGAGATCCTGGAATCCTTTGTCGGTCACCGTGACGTGCACGCGACGACGGTCGGTCTTTGAGTGCTCGCGCTCGACCCAGCCCTTGGCTTCGAGAGCGCGTAGGATATTGGCGATGCGGGCACTCGAGACCCAGGCGCGATCAGCGAGTTCGCTCGGCGTGAGCGAGCCGCCGGCGCGCATGAGGGCGCGCATGACGGCCATCTCGCCGCCGAGGGCTTTGTCCGCAAAGCGAGAAATGCGCTGATGCATGCTGCCGAATTCGGTAAGGAGCTGGCGCCCAAGTTCACGGAAATCGGTATCTTCCACCGAAAACCCCTAACACTAGAAACTATTTTCGGTGAAAGATGATACCCCCGCTCAACCATCCCATTCGGTGGATTTCTAGGCATGTTCCAAAAATCTACTTGGCCGCTAGGCAATATTAAGAGTGCATTAAGACTTAAAATCATTCAATTGCTGAAGCGTTTCAAAGAACTATTATGCCCGCGGTTAGGCGAGGGGTTGTCACCACCATGACGACTGGGACTCATATAATCGCCACGTGCGATGCTCCAACTTCCCGCAAGGAGACACCTTACATAAAGGGGGATGGAGTCATGGCATTTGACTTCACGGGTAAGACCGCGATTGTCACGGGTGGTACTCAGGGCATTGGCCTCGAGATCGCCAAGGGCATCGTCGCGGGCGGCGGACACGTCGCGCTCATCGCAAGGAACGCTGCTAAGGGCGAGGCCGCTGTGGCCGAGCTTGGCGAGGGCAACAAGTTCTATCAGCTCGATGTCGCCGATGCGCCCAAGGCGCGCGAGACCGTCGAGCAGATTTTTACGGACCTGCCGCAAACCAACATCTTGATCAACTGCGCTGGCGTCATCAGCACCAAGAAGTTCGACGAGATCGATGACACCGAGTGGCGTCGCACCATCGACATCAACCTCAATGGCACCTTTACCATGATGAACGCCGTGTACCCGCACTTTAAGGCGGCTCATGCCGGCACTATCGTCAACGTGAGCTCCGTTGCTGGCAAGATCGGCGGCGGCCTGCTTGGCACCGCTGCCTACGCGAGCTCCAAGGCCGGTGTCAACGGCCTTACCAAGGCGGTCGCCAAGGAGGGCGGCAAGTTTGGCGTTCGCTGCAACGCCGTGTGCCCGTCGCTCACGTTGACCGATATGACCTCGATTCTCTCTGACGAGAACTCTCAGCGCATCATCAACGGTATTCCTCTGGGCCGCGCTGCCCAGGCCAGCGAGCCTGCGCAGATGGTGCTGTTCTTCGCTTCCGACCTCGCCAGCTTCGTGAACGGCGAGATCGGTGACTGCGACGGCGGCATCGTCCTGGACGGGTAATACCCCGCGATGATTATTCGGCGACGGCTCCTGCGACTCGGGACCGTCGCCTTCTTTCTGACATAGGCGCGTGCGGCTACGATTCGCATGCATCCAAAGGAGATATATATGAGTGAATCGACTGCGGTGGAGGCGCCGGCGGCAAAGGAGCCGTTCTTTAAGATGTCCTCCATCCCGGGTGCCAATATTTTGGTGCCGCTTTTGCTGGGCTGCCTGCTCAACACGCTATTCCCCGACCTGTTCAAAACGCTCGGCAGCTTTACGCTTGGTATGACCCAGCAGGGCGCAGGCCCGCTCGTGGGCGCTTTTTTGCTCATCGTCGGTACGACGATTTCGTTTAAGAGTGCTCCTGCCGCCGCTGCACGCGGCGCCATCATCATCGCCGTCAAGCAGATCGTGGTCGTTGCCGTGTCGCTGCTCATCCTTTATGTGTTCAACGACAACCTGTTTGGCATCTCTGCCATGGTGATGCTGGCGGCTTGCACCGGCGCCAACAACGCTATGTACGCTGGTCTGATGGGCACCATGGGCAATGAGGCCGAGCGTGGCGCCGTCGCCATCACCACGCTGGTTGTCGGCCCTCCGGTCACGATGATCGTGCTCGGCGCTGCCGGTCAGGCTCCGATCGGCTGGTCGCTCGTGGGCGCCATCCTGCCGATCGTCGTCGGCATTATTCTGGGCAACCTCTTCCCGAGCTTTAAGAAGATGATGGCACCGGCACTTTCCGCCATCATCGTGCTCGTCTTCTTTGCCATGGGCTCGACCATGACCTTTGGCCAGCTCATTAATGGCGGTCTTCCCGGTATTCTGCTCGGCGTGATCTGCTCGGTGGTCTTTGCAATTCCCGTCATCGCGGTCGATAAGCTCACGGGTGGTACGGGTGTCGCAGGTGCGGCCATTTCGAGCTGCGCCGGAGCCAATGTGGCCACGCCTGCTGCCATGGCAAGCGTCAACGGGGCCATGTACGGCGGCGCCGTGCTCGCGACGGCTACGGCACAGGTTGCTGCCTGCGCAATCGTGACGGCTATTTTGACCCCGCTGGTCACCAGCTGGTGCTACAAGCATTTTGAGGGCCAGGGCAACGGCAATAGCAAGGCAACGACCGACAAGGCCGCCGCAGCCGCCTAATGCCAAGCGGCAATCAAAGCTAAAAACTAGCTACGCCACAGGGCGGCCACGGGGGATCCCGTGGCCGCCCTGCAGTTTCTGTAGGGTCTCTGAGACACTTTACCCTGCTAAAGCTGGCATAACAGCTAGAGTGAACGTCGTACAAAGGCAAGGAAAAAACTAAACAAATCGGTGAACGGTAGTTGTTCACGCTCGCATTTCCTGCGGGTTTGTAAAAAACGCCCTTATGATATAAAAAAAGAAACATATAACAGCCCAGATGGAGAGGGTCGCTATGTTATCCTTCTCAAACGGGTGAAATCTTGGGTTTGGGTTGCAGTTCCAAGGTGGACAAACGTTTTTCCCTGCACCAACATGTGGTGAAGAACGGAAGAAGCCGGTAGTGCAAGCCGAAAATTCAAGAATTCAATAAGCAGCGGTGTGAGAGAGCGCCGCATTACACGTAACTAGGAGCGTGGTTACACAATGCAGGAGGCATGGGAAGGCTTCAAGGAAGGCATTTGGACGGGAGAGGTTGACGTCCGAGACTTCATCCAGAAGAACTACACCCCCTACGAGGGCGACGAGTCGTTCCTCGCCGGTCCGACCGAGCGTACCAAGGAGCTGTGGGGCGAGGTTCTCGACCTGCTGCTCAAGGAGCGCGAGCAGGGCGGTGTCCTCGATATGGACACCAAGACTGTCACGGGTATCGTGAGCCACCCCGCTGGCTACATCGATAACGCCCACCGCGAGAAGGAGACCATCGTCGGCCTCCAGACCGACAAGCCGCTCAAGCGCGCGCTGCACGTCAACGGTGGTATCCGCATCGCTTGCCAGGCTGCCAGCCAGCACGGCTACAAGGTCGACGAGAGCGTTGTCGAGCGCTACACCTTCGAGCGCAAGACTCACAACGCCGGCGTCTTCGATGTTTACACCCCCGAGATGCGTGCTTGCCGCTCGGCCCACATCATCACCGGTCTGCCCGATGGCTATGGCCGCGGCCGCATCATCGGCGACTACCGTCGTGTCGCCCTGTACGGTGTCGACTACCTGATCAAGGACAAGGAGGCCCAGAAGGCTTCCACCCCGACGGTCATGACCGCCGACAACATCCGCGACCGTGAGGAGCTGCAGGAGCAGATCCGCGCCCTCGGCGAGCTCAAGATGATGGCCGAGACCTATGGTTTCGATATTTCCAATCCTGCTACCAACACGCAGGAGGCCATCCAGTGGATGTACTTCGCCTACCTCGCTGCCGTTAAGGAGCAGAACGGCGCCGCTATGTCCATCGGCCGTACCTCCACGTTCATCGACATCTACGCTGAGCGCGACCTTGCCAACGGTACCTTCACCGAGGAGCAGATCCAGGAGTTCGTGGATCACTTCATCATGAAGCTCCGCATGGTCAAGTTTGCCCGTACCCCCGAGTACCAGGCCCTGTTCACCGGCGATCCGCAGTGGGTCACCGAGTCCATCGGCGGCATGGGTGTTGACGGCCGTACGCTCGTTACCAAGATGAGCTACCGCTACCTGCACACGCTCGAGAACATGGGCACCAGCCCCGAGCCCAACATGACCGTTCTGTGGTCGACCCGTCTGCCCGAGAACTTCAAGAAGTTCTGCGCCAAGACTTCTGTCGCCAGCTCCTCGATCCAGTACGAGAACGACGATCTCATGCGCGTTTACCACGGCGACGACTACGGCATCGCCTGCTGCGTGTCCTCCATGCGCATCGGTAAGGAGATGCAGTTCTTCGGCGCCCGTGCCAACCTGGCCAAGTGCCTGCTGTACGCACTCAACGGCGGTGTTGACGAGGTCTCCAAGAAGCAGGTCGGCCCCAAGTATCGCGCCGTCGAGGGCGATACGCTCGATTACGACGACGTTGTGGCCAAGTACAACGACATGATGAAGTGGCTCGCTGGCGTGTACGTCAACTCGCTGAACATCATTCACTACATGCACGACAAGTATTGCTACGAGCGCATCCAGATGGCTCTGCACGACAAGCACGTGCACCGCTGGTTCGCTACGGGCATCGCTGGCCTTTCCGTCGTGGCTGACTCCCTGTCCGCCATCAAGTACGCCAAGGTTCACCCCGTCCGTGACGAGAACGGTATCATCGTCGACTTCGAGACCGAGGGCGAGTTCCCCAAGTACGGTAACGACGACGACCGCGTCGACCAGATTGCTCACGACGTTGTGCACCAGTTCATGGAGTACATCCGCATGAACGACACCTACCGCAACTCCGTGCCCACGACCTCGGTTCTGACCATTACCTCCAACGTCGTGTACGGTAAGAAGACCGGCTCCACGCCTGACGGCCGCAAGGCTGGCCAGCCGTTCGCCCCGGGTGCTAACCCCATGCACAAGCGCGATAGCCACGGCGCCATCGCTTCGCTGTCTTCGGTTTCCAAGCTCCCGTTCCGCGATGCTCAGGACGGCATCTCCAACACCTTCTCCATCATCCCGAGTGCGCTCGGCAAGGAGGACCAGGTGTTCTTTGGCGATATCGACCTTGATCAGCTGGGCGAGTAACTATTGTTAGTGCTATACTAACAATAACGATTACTGATTAGTGCGCCGGTTTCGGCCGGCGCCTATTAATCGAAGGAGACACATTATGAAGGTTTCTGAAGTTTCCGAGACTCAGGCCGATAACCTGGTCCACATGCTCGACGCTTACGCCGAGAAGGGTGGCCACCACCTGAACATCAACGTCTTCAACCGTGAGACGCTGCTCGACGCTCAGGCTCACCCCGAGAAGTACCCGCAGCTGACCATCCGCGTTTCCGGCTACGCCGTGAACTTCCACACGCTCACCAAGGAGCAGCAGGACGAGGTCATTTCGCGCACTTTCCACGACAAGTTCTAAAGGGGATTAACTCCCGCAGGATCGCCGGGCCGCTTTGGGTTACTTTCCAAAACGTCCTCGGACATGCAAAGGGCTCCGCTGCGCGCTTCGCGCGGCGGAGCCCTTTGCGTCCTGCGGAAATGTTTTGGAAAGTAACCCAAAGCGGCCCGGCGGGGCTCCTGTGTAGTCACCCTTTAGGCGGAACTCTCCTAATTATTTGGGTGAGTCGTTTACTTACTTGTACTGTTACCGTCATCCCGCTGTTGTTGGGGTATGCTTTGTTCGTATGTAAACGTATGACATGTTGATGGGGGAGGGTGCTATGGCTCGCGAGAGTGCTCGTTCTAAGGATACGGCTAAGCCTGGCATCAAGGAAGTTGCGGCGGTGGCGGGGGTTTCGCCTACTACGGTATCTCGCGTGCTTAATAATCGTGGCTATATTAGCCAAGAGACCCGCGATAAGGTCCATGCCGCGATGAAGCGCATCAACTATACGCCCAACGATATCGCCCGTGCCATGCTCAACGGTCGCCTGAATCTTATCGGTATGATCGTCCCCTATGTCAGCAGTCCGTTTCATGCCCAAGCGGTTCAAGCCGTTGAGCGTACCCTGGCCGAAAACGGTTTTAAGATGTTGCTGTGCAATAGCGCCAATCGACCTGATCTTGAGCGTTCTTATATCGATATGCTTCGGCGCAATATGGTTGATGGCGTCATCGTCAACTCCCTCAATATCGGTGCCGAGGCATATGCCGAGATGGGCTTGAGCCTGGTTGGCATCGACTGCGATCTTGGCGAGGGCTCTGTCCAGATTGCAAGTGACAGCTATGGCATTGGCGAGCTCGCCACGCGCCGTCTGATTGATGACGGCTGCAGGCGTATCCTGTGCCTGCGCAGCAATAGCCGCATGCGCATGCCTGCCAATAAGCGTACCGATGCCTACCTCGATGTTGTTGAGCAGGCCGGTTTGTCCGCGCTTGTCCGTGAGGTTGAGTTCGTTAAGCCCGACGACGAAAAGGGCGCGGTCGTTGCGAAGATCCTCGATGAGAACCCCGATATTGACGGCATCTTTGCGGGAGACGATACGATGGCGGCCATCTGTCTCAACGTGATGAAGCAGCGCGGCTTGAGCGCTCCAGACGATATTAAGGTCGTGGGCGCGGATGGTGCCCGCCGAACTATGACGTTTATGCCTGACTTAACAACCGTACGTCAAGATATCGATCGCATCGGAGAGCTCGCGGCGCAATCCATCATCGCTCTTATTAACGGCGATTATCCCGAATCGAATATCAAGCTTCCCGTTGAACTCATTGAGGGCAAAACCGCGTAGTTCATCCCGTGCCAAAAGAATTCCTCAAACGCCTCTGATGACCGTTCACCGGCATATGTCAACCGTTTGCCGACGACTGGAACTGCGAAAAGACGTATTGGTGTGAAAACGTTTGACATATGAAAACGATTGACATATCTTGCCATTGTACCGAGTTAGTATGTCGTGGAAAGGAAGTCTCGGATGCACAAGGTGTATTACCAGCCTGAGGGAATTTGGGTAGGCGACATCATGCCGTACGGCGAGGACGGCACGTTCTATCTCTATCATCAGCGTGACACGCGTAACCCCGGACCTTTCGGAGAGCCGTTTGGCTGGGCACTCGCTACGACCAAGGATTTCGTCAACTACAAGGACTTTGGCGAGAGCCTTGAGCGTGGCGGCGACGAGGAAGTCGACCAGTATGTTTATGCCGGCACGGTGTTTAAGGTGGGCGACAAATACCATGCGCTCTACACTGGTTGCAATCGCGATAAGGTCCGCGCACGCTTGATGAAACAGGTTCTTCTTCACGCAACGAGTGACGACGCCGTCAAGTGGGAGAAGAACATCGCCGAGACGCTGCTTCCGCCCCAGGAGGGTTACGATGACCGCAACTGGCGCGATCCCTTTGTGCTTTGGGATGAGGAGAACGAAGAGTACATGCTCATCCTCGGCACGCGTGTGGGCGAGGACAAGCGTCTGATGACCGGTCGTCTGGTCAAGTTCACCTCCAAGGACCTGGATACCTGGGAGTTCCAGGGCGACTGGTGGAATCCGGGCCTGTACACCATGTTCGAGATGCCTGATCTCTTTAAGATGGGCGACTGGTGGTATCTGGTGTTCTCCGAGTACAGTGATGGCAACAAGACCCGTTACCGCATGTCCAAGTCCATCAACGGTCCTTGGATTACCCCCGCTGACGACTCCTTCGACGGCCGCGCGTACTACGCCGCTCGCACCGCATTCGATGGCGAGCGTCGCGTTCTCTTTGGTTGGGTTCCTACGCGTGACGAGGGCGGCGACCCCAGCTCTTACCTATGGGGTGGCACCTTTATGCCCCTCGAGATCGTTCAGCGTGCCGACGGAACGCTCGGCACCAAGCTTCCCGACAGCATGCTCGGCGCCTTTGGCGAGGGCAAGGCTGTCGAGACCTTTGAGCTTTCCTGCGAGTCGGGCAAGGTCGAGCAGGTGCTCGCCGCGGATGCCGGCTCCACCTACTTGCTCGATGCCGACATTGAGCTCGGCGGTAACGCTGCCGGCTTCTCGGTCAAGTTCGCTGAGGACGCCGAGACCGGTCTTGCCTATGAGTTCCGCGCCAACCTGCGCGAGGGCAAGCTCGAGTTCACGCCGGCTCCCCAGTACCCGTGGTTCCAGGTCAACAACATGGGCCTCGAGCGTCCGTTGTTCTTTAAGGGCGAGGGCACTCACCATGTGCGTCTGGTCGTCGATGACGACATCGCGACCATCTTTGTCGATGATGTTGCGCTCAACGCTCGCTTCTGCAACAAGCAGGGCCAGGGTGTGGCGCTTACCGTCACCGACGGTGCGCTCAAGTGCGCAAACGCAACGATCGCGTCTCTGTAATGGCATCAAAACGTTTTATGATTTCGTAAGGGAATGGAGAGGAACATGGACTACAAAGTAGTGTCTCAGCAAGTCGTCGATAACGTCGGCGGTCTGGAGAACATCGAGGGCGCCACGCATTGCGTTACGCGTCTGCGTCTGGTGCTCAAGGATACGAGCAAGTACAACAAGGCCGAGCTCGAGAACATCGATGGCGTCAAGGGCGTGCTGTACAACAGCGGCCAGCTCATGATCATCTTCGGTACCGGTACCGTCAACAAGGTTTACGATGAGTTTATGGCCCTGACGGGCGTTAAGGAGATCAGTGCTTCCGAGGTCAAGGGCGCCGAGGCGGACAAGAAGGGCAAGTTCTTCTCGGTCCTCAAGGTATTCTCGGACATCTTTATCCCCATCATTCCCGCCTTCGTCGGCGCTGCAATCATCATCGGCCTTAAGTCGCTGATCGTTGCCAACGGCCTCTTTGGCATGGAAGGCAGCCTCGCCGATCACAGCGAGTTCCTCAAGAACCTCGCAAGCTTCTTTGCCATTATCGCCACCACGTTCGACTACCTGCCTGTCCTGGTTATGTACAGCGCAGTCAAGCGTTTTGGCGGTAACCCGATTCTGGGCATCCTCGTCGGTATCGTCATGGTTCACCCGAGCCTTATGAACCGCAACACGTTCGTTATGGACCCGACGGGTGCTGAGTACTGGAACTTTGGTCCGCTCTCCATTCCCATGGTTGCTTTCCAGGGCGGCGTATTCCCTGCAATCCTGACTGCCTGGTTTATGGCCAAGGTCGAAAAGATTGCCCAGAAGTACATCCCCGAGGTCGTTTCGTTCGTCTTTGTCCCGACCGTTACCCTGATTCTTGCTAACGTCGCCCTGTTCACCGTGTTCGGCCCGCTCGGCAACCTGATCGGTGACGTCCTCGCCGGCGTAATCGATATCCTGTACAACAGGATGGGCGTCTTTGGTGCCTTTGTCTTCGCCGCGTTCCTGCAGCCGCTCGTCGTTACCGGTACGCATCAGTTCATCCAGGGTATCGAGGCAAACCTTGTTGCCACGACTGGCTTCAACTACATCCAGGCCATCTGGTCGGTTTCCATCATCGCCCAGGGCGGCGGCGCCATCGGTATGTACCTCATTCACAAGAAGCACTCCAAAGAGCGCAACATCTGCATGTCGTCCTTTATCCCGACGCTGGTCGGAATCTCCGAGCCCGCTATCTTTGCTGCAAACATGCGCTATTCGATCATTCCGTTCATCTGCGCATGCATCGGTGCAGGCTGCGGCGGTGCCTTCGTCAAGCTCTTTGAGGTGCGCGCTATCGGTCAGGGTCTGACCGGCGTGCTTGGCCTGCTCATCGTCACGCCCGAGACCCTCGTGTGGTATGTGGCTGGCAATCTCATCGCCTTTATCGTGCCGATCGTCTTGATCTTTGCCTACAACAAGGCAAAGGGCGTGCCGACCACCGATGAAGAGGGCGCTGGCGCTGGCTTCGACGTTAGCTTCTAGTTGAGCCGTTCAGTGTAATCTGAGGATAAGTCCATTTGAGGAAGGGCGTTCGACTCGTGTGAGTCGAGCGTCCTTCCCCATAGACGAGAAAGTCAACGGCGATGTTAAATCAAAAAAACAAGGTGACACGCGCGGACTATGAGCAGTGGCGTGTCGGACAGGATGAGACGGCGGCTCGCATCGCGTCCGACCCCGATAGGCTTCTGTTCCATGTGGAGCCTGAGCTTGGCTGGCTCAACGACCCCAACGGTTTGGTTCAGATTGGTGATACGTATCACATCTATCATCAATACGATCCGTTCGATGCTGCGCATGGCGGTCCAGTGCTTTGGAACCATCTGACGACAAAGGATTTTGTGACGTACGAGAATCACGGCCCCGTGCTGTTCCCCGATTCCGATTTGGATTCGAGCGGAGCGTATTCTGGTTCTGCCTTTGTACGCGATGGCAAGATTCACTACTTCTATACCGGCAACGTCAAGCATTTTGACCGCGATGATTACGACTACGTGTTGACGGGCCGTGAGCAAAACCAGATTCATATGGTTGCCGAGAATCCCGACGAATTGAGCGAGAAGCGCATGGCTGTTGGACCAGTCGATTACCCCGACGATATCGGTACGCACGTGCGCGACCCCAAGATCCTTGAGCACGATGGTATCTACTACATGGTTCTGGGCGCTCGTACGAAAGACGACCGTGGCTGCGTGCTTGTCTATACTTCGCGTGATTTAGGGGTCTGGAGCTATGCGACGCGCATTGAGCTGGGCGAGAAGTTTGGCTTTATGTGGGAGTGCCCTGATCTGTTTGAGCTTGATGGCGAGCTTATTCTCGTTTGCTGTCCGCAGGGTGTGCCTGCCGATGGTTGGCGTTACCGCAATCCGCATCAGTGCGTGTGGTTCCCTATCGAGGCCGATTGGGAGGCGCCGAGCTTTAAAATCGTCAGGCAGGGCATGCCCCCGATGGTCGATGCCGGTTTTGATTTCTATGCTCCGCAGTCCTTTGAGGATGCTGCAGGCCGGCGTTTGATGATCGGATGGTCGGGTTGCCCCGATGCGACGGCGGAAAACCCGACGGTGGCGCGCGGGTGGCAGTGCGCGTTGACGGTGCCGCGAGAGCTGAGCATGCGCGATGGTAAGCTCTGCCAGCAGCCGGCGCACGAGATTGAGAGGATGCGCGGCGACTGCGTTCGCGCGACAGGCGGTGAAACCGTTGAGGAGCCGGGCCGCCTGTTTGATCTTGTGGTTTCCTGCGAGGGCGCCAAGATGGTCGAGCTCGAAATCCGCAAGGGTGTCTTTGTGCGTTATACGGACGGGATGCTTACCCTCGATATGGGTGACGAAGGCTATGGGCGCGACCAGAGGTCGATTGAGCTCGGCGAGCTTCGCGACCTACGCGTGCTTTCGGACACTACGATGGTCGAGATTTTTGCAAATGGCGGCGAGGCGGCACTTACGAGCCGTACCTATTCGCCGGCGGTTCCGGCGATGGAGCTGCACGCCGAGGGTGCGGCATCGATGAATTTCTACCGCCTCGTGCATTAACCGTGCGTGGAGCACGATTGGATTTGCTGGACGGAATGTGTCGCAGTTGTCGCGGCCAACTACCGCTTACCGCATATAGCGACCGTTTGCGGAATAAGTAACCCTCCTTAATAAACCGTATGGAATCCTAGATAAGCACGGAGTTTTCCAGGGAGACGCTGTCCTTTGTTGTGTGCAAGGGGCGGCGTCTCTTTGGCGCTTGGACGCCGTTGTGCAACAGTGCGGCGGCGCGTGCCATGTATTGAAAAACCAACGTAGAGATGGGTCGTGATAATAATGGGCAAGTACGTAATCGTGGTTGAGTCTGGGTCGGATGTGACGCCGGAGCTCTGCGAACGCTACGGTATCGTGCGCGTGCCTATGCATGTCACGATTGGTGACGAGACCGTCGAGGACGGCTCGATCGATCCGCTCGAGATTTATTCGCGCTGCAACGAGTTTGGCGTAATGCCCAAGACCAGTGGCTGTGCGCCTGCGGATTTTGCTCACGTGTACGACCGCATTCACGCTGAGCAGCCTGACGCGACCATTTTGCATCTCGCGTATTCCGAGGCCACGACCTGCTCGCATCAGTCCTCCAAGATTGCGGCTAAGGGCCGCGACTACGTGTTCTCCATGGACACGCGTTTTGTCTCGGTGGGTCAGTCGCTCATTGTCGTCGAGACCGCCAAATACATCGAGGCTCACCCCGATGCCACCGTCGACGAGATCTTTGCATTTACGAATTCCGTCATGGACCGTGTGCTGCTGGGCTTTGTTCCTACCGACCTAGCCTTCCTTAAGGCGGGAGGTCGTCTGTCCAACGTGGCATTCCTTGGCGCCCACCTGCTCAAGATTAAGCCCTGCATTGAGGTAACGGGCGGTAAGTTCGTGGCAACCAAGAAGTTCCGCGGCTCTATGCTCAAGTGCGCCCGCGCCTTTATTGACCACATGGTTGCGAAGGGCGAGATCGACTACTCGCACATTGGCCTGGCGTATTCGGTGGGCCTTTCCCAGGAGCTGCGCGACGACATGGAGGTCTATGCGCATGACCTGGGCTTTAAGGATATTACCTGGACTCAGGTTGGCGGCGTCATCTCGAGCCATTGCGGCCCGACCGCCTTCGGCGCGGTGCTCACGCTCAAGGCGTAAAGGCCGCAGGCGAGCGTTCTTCAGCCTGACGTCTCGACGTAGCTCCCAGCCATGGTGATGAGGGATAGATTAAAACGTGCCATTCTGGCCCGAGACGTTTAAACGCAAACGCATGGGCTAGAATGGCTCTGGCATTTTAATTGGTTGCATCCAAGGAGAGGCAAGGTAGCGCGAATGGCAGAAATGACGCTTGAGGGTGTGGACGCTCGTCCCGAGGACTCTGCGTTTGCCCTGGGCCGCGTGCATTCAATCGAGACGATGGGAACGGTCGACGGACCTGGCATCCGCTTTGTGGTGTTTGTTCAGGGCTGTCCCATGCGCTGCGCGTATTGCCACAATCCCGATACCTGGTCGGTTAACGGCGGCACCATGGTGACCGTCGAGCATCTGATGGACGAGTTCCAGAGTAACCACGAGTTCTATCGCAGCGGTGGCATTACGGTGTCCGGCGGCGAGCCGCTCCTACAGCCTGAGTTTTTGGCCGACCTGTTCCGTGCAATGCACAATAACCCCGATGGTCGTGTACATACCTGCCTAGATAGCTGTGGCTATGCATTTGACCCCAAGCACCCCGAGAAGTTCGATGCCGTGCTCAACGAGACCGACATGGTACTGCTCGATATTAAGCATGCCGACCCGGTCGAGCATAAAAAGCTGACCGGTTGCGATCCCGCACGCATCTTGGCGTTTGGCGATGAGCTTGCACGTCGCAATATCAAGGTCGTTATCCGCCACGTGGTTGTGCCGGGCATTACCGACACGGTGGAGGAGTGCGAGAAGCTCGGTCGCCTCATCGCTCCATGGCACAACGTGGTGGGTTTAGAGATGCTGCCGTATCATACGATGGGTGTCGTCAAGTACGAGCAACTGGGCATTCCCTATAAGCTCGAGGGCGTGCCCCAGATGGATACCGCGCGCATGCCCGAGCTGCGCAATGCCGTTATGGCCGGTATGAAAAAGCGCCGTGCGGAGCTCAGGTCGGCCATCGGCTAACAAGCCATTTTTGCCCCTTTATGATACCCGAGCTGTACTGGCCTAACGGCTTGGTGCTGACACGGTTGAGCCAAAATGCTGGTACCATACCGTGGATAAGCAATTTGCACGGATTTGGGGGATGGCATGGCAACCATCGCGATCATAGGCGCACTCGAAAAAGAGGTTGCGCAGATTAAGGAAGAGCTGAGTGGCACGCATGTGTCGCAGGAGGCGGGCTTGACCGTTGTGAACGGTGGGCTTTCGGGTCTGACGGTAGTCGCCACGACGGCAGGCATGGGGACCGTGAACGCCGCTGCCGCAACGCAGCATCTCATCAGCAAATATGCCCCGCAGGCCGTTGTGTTTTCGGGTATTGCGGGCGGCCTAAACCCTAAACTCCATATTAACGACGTGGTTATAGGCAAGTGCCTGCGCTATCTGGATACCGATACGGCACTCATCGCCGAGTCCGCTCCGGGGCTCGAGGAGTTTGCCTCGACGCCGGCGTTGGCTGATGTTGCCGCCGCCGTGCTTGCCGAGCATGGATTTGTGGATACCTCGGCGGATGAGAATTCTGCGGAGAAGGACCCCAAGCAGTTCCTGTGTGGCACTATCGCCACGGGTGACCGCTTTGTTACGGGTGATGCCATGCGTAACGCTGCGATTGAGGCCACGCATGCCGATTGCGTCGAGATGGAGGGCGCGGCAATTGCGCACATCGCGGCCAAGAATGGTGTCGATTGCCTGGTGCTGCGCGCTATCAGCGATAATTGCGACGAGGCATATGACGCGTTTTGCGAGCGCGAGTTCGATCTGGACGAGTACGCTCGCACCGCGAGCGGCATCACGCTTGACATCGTTCGTCGTATCGCCGCCGCGCAATAGCACGCCCGTTTTGTAAGAACCTACGACCAAGGAGTGTCCATGGCCGATTCCATTAACTACCAGCTTGCCAAGTTTGTCGCCAGCTACGGCAAGGTTTCGCAGATTCCCGAGTCCACCTGCCCCGAGGTGAGCTTCGTCGGCCGCTCCAACGTGGGCAAG
>CAJMRR010000026.1 GCA_905215835.1 uncultured bacterium
GGGGCCCAGTGCCGCGGCAAGCTCGCCTGCCAGCGCATCGACCGTCTTGCGGGTCGAGCAATACACGATGCCGCTCTCGCTCGAATGCGCGATCACGTAGTCACGCACCCACGCGGCCTTGGCCTTGTCGCCCATCTCCTCGCAGCCAAAGTAGAGGTTCTTGCGATCGAAGCCCGTCACCACCGTCGCGGGGTTTTGCAGGCCGAGCATCTGCTGAATATCCGCGCGCACGCGCTCGGTCGCCGTAGCGGTAAACGCCGCCACGATGGGGCGCTGCGGCAGGGAATCGATGAACTCACGAATCTGCAGATAGGCGGGGCGGAAATCCTGGCCCCATTGGCTCACGCAGTGGGCCTCGTCAATGGCCACGAGCGGCACGCCAATGCCGCCGTCCGCCGCGGCCTCCCGCGCAAAGGCCAAAAAACGCGGCTCGAGCAAGCGCTCGGGCGCCACGTACATAAGCTGGTAGCGGCCCTCGCGCGCCCGCTTGAGCACGGTGTTTTGCTGGGCCGGAGTAAGGCTGGAGTTGAGATAGCTGGGTCGCGCACCCGCCGCGAGCAACGCACGGGTCTGGTCCTCCATAAGCGACAGCAGCGGACTCACCACAAAGGTGATGCCGGGCAGCATGAGCGCGGGCACCTGGTAGCAAATGGACTTGCCGGCGCCCGTGGGCATAACACCCAGCGCATCACGACCGGCAAGGATCGCATCGACCATGCGGTCCTGTCCCGGGCGAAACGAGGTGTAGCCAAAATAGGCGCCGAGCGTGTCGAGCGCCATCTGCTGCATGCTATCGGTCATGGTTTCCTAACGTTCAAGTCATCTGCCGCCGATTATACGCCGCCACGCGGACAGCAGCACACGGCCGCCGCCCAGACTAGTCGTTTAAGAACGCCCCCAACGGCTAAGGAGTGTCCCCAGGTGCCGGCAGAAAAGGAACGTCCCCAAGTGCCGGCCCGGCAACGCCGATGTTTTGGCGCGGACAGCGAAAGCCCGCCAGAGCGAGCAAGGTGCCTTGAAACGAGGCGGCATTGACCTTCTGGTCATGCCGCCGAAGTTGAAAGGCAGATTGCCGCTCTGGCGGGCTTGCAGCGTCGAGCCGTTGCGCGGTTTGGAAAACCGCGCAACTAGAGCTACATGACCATAACGTAGCGCGATCCCACGTAGTACTGCTTACCCATCAGGACCGGCTCGCCATTGGGACCCGTGAAGCCGGCACGCAGGTTGAGCAGCGGATCGTGCGGAGCAATGCCCAGCTCGGCCGCCTGCTCGGTATTGGCACGAACGGCCTCGACCGTGCGGTAGCCAACCGAAACAATCGGCGTTCCGCCAACACGCTCGACCTCGGCAAAAATCGACTTGTCCTCAAGATCGACCGTCAACAGCTCACGGCATACGTCAAACGGCACAAAGACGTTTTCCTCAAAGATGGGCTCGCCGTCGGCCGTACG
The DNA here is from genome assembly GCA_905215835.1 of uncultured bacterium. Taxonomy (GTDB): domain Bacteria; phylum Actinomycetota; class Coriobacteriia; order Coriobacteriales; family Coriobacteriaceae; genus Collinsella. Next base: position 1,452 of record CAJMRR010000026.1, read on the forward strand.
CACGCGCTTGATATGCAACAGCAGCGCGTCCTTCTGCAGGCCAAAGAACTCCATCTCGTTTTGACGCGCTGGAACAATCTGGCGATCGACCACATGCGCACCAGCCTTCATGCCGTTGTCGGCACACAGCGCGGTAAACGTCTGCAGCGTCGAGGCGTGGAACTGGCGATTGATGTGCGGCGTGGATACAAAGGTGCCGCGGCCCTGCTGCTTAACCAGGTAGCCATCGGAGCACAGCTCCTCGACGGCGCGGCGCACCGTAATGCGGCTCACCTCGTACTGCTCGGCAAGCTCAAGCTCGGACGGAATACGCTCCTTGGGTGCATAAACACCTTTCTCGATCGCATCCTTGATTTCGTCGTAAATCTGCTGGTAAAGCGGTGCATTTTTGGGCGCAGGCATATCTGATCACTCTTATCAAAATAGCTAAATTTCTAATACGTATATAACGTCTAGTTTCATGTTACCTCATATTGATAAAACGATACACCCTCCCTACCAAAAAGCGACAGCTTCATTTTGGTAGGTTTTATCTGGGCAAACGAGAGCCCTCGAAAGCAACGGGGCTTTCGGGGGGCTCGTTCGGATGGGTTGCGCAGGACCGGCAAAATGCCAATACCCTACTTGCCGTCGTCCTGCTGCAGGCTGTCCTGCTCGCTGAGGCGCGCCTGCCTGCTGGCCATGCGCGCGGGCTTGTCGGGATCGGGTACGGCCGTGGGCATGGGCTCGTCGACATGACCGCCCCACCAGCCGCCCACAAAGTTGAGCGTGTGGAACACGTTGATCACGGCGCCGGGATCAACGTCGCACACCAGCTTGATAATGTCCTGGCTCTCGTAGGTCGAGACAACGGTGTTCAGCAGGTACATCTTTTCGCGGCTGTATCCGCCGATGACCTCGGCGCAGCTAATGCCGTGCTGAAAATGGTTTACGTAGGCAGTCATGACCTCGTCTGCCTTACGCGTCGTGATCTGCAGCGTCACGCGATCGTAGCGACGATAAAAACTGTCGATGGTCTTGGTCGAAATAAACTGGAAGACAATGGAATACGCCGCCTTGTCCCAGCCAAACATAAAACCAAAGATCGCCAGGATAAAGCAGTTGAAACCAAAGATGACGCCCCAGATGGTCTTGCCCGTGTGGTTGGAAACCCACAGCGCGATAAAGTCGGTGCCGCCGGTGGATGCGCCGGATTTAAGCGCGATGGCAGCGCCCAGACCCGAGACCACGCCGCCAAAAATGATGAGCATGATCTTGTCGCCCAAAAACGGCGCGAAGTGAAAGACGTTGAGGAACAGCGATGAGAGCACGACCTGCATCATCGAGAAGATGACGAAGCGCTTGCTAATGCCGCTCCAGCATAAGAGCGCCACGGGGATGTTGAGCGCGAGCATGCCGAGCGAGATGTCGATATGAACGCCACCCAGCGAGGTAACGCGATCGAGCAGGACCGCGACGCCGGTAAGACCGCTCGGAAGCAGGTCGGCGGGCTGAATGAACGCCTGGATCAGGAATGTCTGGAGAACGGCGGAAATCGTGACCGCCACGGCAGTAATGGCGCGGCGGACGATGGTGAGGCGGCCGAGTACGAGCACTCGGTCCGTGAGCTGATCGATGGCGTTCGCCACGCAGGCTCCTTTCGAAGGCAGATGTAGTTGTGGGGTATGTCCGCGATTGTAGCATGGAGCGTGCGGGGGCGCTTCAATTCACCCTCTCTCGACAACCAAAGCGGGACCAGCAACCCCACGACCAAAGGCCCAAATTACAAGTGAGTAGACTTTACGCGACCTGCAGAGCACACCCAAAACCGCCACCCCTGTGACCTGCGGTTTTACTAGAGCAGATGCGCTTTGTGCTCGTCTTGCATCAAAAAGTCTACTCACTTAGTCCGAATCGAAGCCAAACGGATCCAAATAGATGACAAATTAAGCCAATCCGCAGCAAAAGACGCGTGAATCAGTGCTTCTCGCGGCGGATTGACGCTACAAAGCGGCCAAAATGTCGGTCAGATTATCGATAACGGCATCGGCTCGCGATTGATCGAGGTTGACACCCTCGTGCGGACGCAGCGCCAGGACGCGGGCGCCGGAGCGCTTACCAGCCTCGATGCCCAAAGGCGAATCCTCGATAACCAGGCACTCGGCAGGCTCCACCCCCAGCGCCTCCATGGCACGCAGGTAGATCTCGGGGTCGGGCTTAAACGCACTGCACTCGTGACCGCTGATGGTGTAGTCCAGCACGTCGGCGATACCGGCAATCTCCACCAGCTCGTCGATCAACTCGCGATAGGACGAGCTCGCGATGGCACACTTCACGCCGCGCTCGTGCAGCTTGCGCATCACCGGCTCCGTCTGCTCGTTGAGCAGCTCGGCATACGGAACGGGGTGGTCCGGGCTGTAGACCTGCTTGTACTCCACGCGCAGGCGCTCGCGCAGCTCAACATCGTCGGGCACCAGCGCCTCCCAAATGGCCGGCTCGTTAGACCCCGAAAGATCGGGAATCTCGTCAAAGTGGAACCCCTTCTCTTCCATAAACGCCACGCGGCGGCGGTTGTAGAACCACTCGGTATCGACCAGCACGCCGTCCATGTCAAACAGCACTGCCTTGATCATACGCATCTCCTCCCACCTGCCAAAAAGGGACAGGTTTATTTTGGTAGGTTTTATCTGGGGTTTTGCGACGCGACAGACGCACCCTCCCCAAAGCAAAAAAGGGGACGGGGCGCAAACCCCATCCCCTCTCAATCAACCGGTAAGGTCTACTTACTTGTGATTAGTAGGAAAGCTTCCACATGTAGCGACGCATGGTCAGCGGGTGCTGACGGGCCTCGGCGATCTGGTTGCCGTACTCGCGCATAACGGCGAGGTGCAGCAGCGGGTTGAAGTAGGTGACGACGCTCGCGGGCACGGCGTCGGCCAGGCCGTAGTCCTTGGAGTCGATCAGAGCGACCTTGGCGCCCATGCGCTCAAGGAAGGTGAGGGCGCGGGCGTCCATCGGACGGGTGGCGCCATCGGACATGAGGAAGACGTAGGGCTTACCCTCGGTGGAAACCTCGAACGGGCCGTGGAAGTACTCGCCGGTGTTGTAGGCGGCGGCGTCGATCCACTGCATCTCGGTGAACAGGAAGGCGGCGTTAGAATAAGCCATCTTCTCGGAGGCACCAGAAGCCATGAAGTAGATCATCTTGTCGTCCTTGAAGTCCTCGGCGAACTTCTTGGCGAGCTTCTTGCAGTGCTGAGCGGCGTTCTCGCAGAGCTCGAAGACGTTGGTGAGGCCGGTGATCATGTCCTCGTAGTGGTCATAGCCCTCGGTCTGCTGAAGGATCTCGAGAGCAAGAGCGATGGCATAGCCGGGCTTCTCGCACTTGGCAGCGTAGTTGGCGTGGAAGCCGTGAACGATAACGTGGTCGGCGTCGACGGTCAGAGCGGAGCCAGCCTTGTTGGTGAGGGAGACGACCGGGCAGTTGTGCTTCTTGGCGGTCTTGTTGGCCTCGACGGTCTCGGGCGTGGAGCCACCGAGAGAGCAGGTGATCACGAAGGTGTGCTCGTTGACCCAGGAAGGCGTGTCGTAGTTGAACTCGTTAGCGGTGAAGATCTGAACGTTCAGCTTGTCCGTGTTGTTGGCCAGGAAGTACTTGGCGGGGTAAAGGTCGGACATGGAAGCACCGCAGCCGACGAAGGCGACGCTGTGGATCTCGTGGTTGGACAGGACGTCAGCGACGATCTGCTTAGGGAGGTTAAGGTCGATCTCGTACATCTGACACATTCCTTTCGATTTTTGCGGCGTCACATTGCCGGACGCTCGCAGGGTTACCGTAGTTTGGACCGAGTCGCCGGCCCGTTGAGGATGTGACAAAGGAACTGTCCCTTTGACACATTTAGGGATGGAAGCCTGCCTGGGGTATGGGATGTCAGGCAGGCTCCCCGGGGAAAGCGATTAGACGCTTGGTCGCGACTAGGCCAGGATGCCGGCCGCGGAGAGGGCGATGCCGCCCACGATGGCGATCACGAGAAGCCAACCGGTGTTGACGTTCTTCTTGATGAGCCAGTACATAAGGCCGGTGAGGCCGAGGGAGATCATCTGGGGCATCATGCCGTCCAGGATGTCCTGGATCACGACGGTGCCGTCAGCGAACTGCAGCGGGGTGGTGGCGCCGATCAGCGTAGCGATCATGCCGCCCACGGACATAAGACCCACGATGCCGCAGACATACATGAGCTTCTCCATGAGGTCGCCGCCCTGAAGCTTGCTCAGGTACTCGTGGCCGCCCTGATAGCCCATCTTGGCTGCGAACCAAGTGATCAGCACAGAGGGGACGATGGAGATGAGCATGGCCAGGATCGGGCCCATGATGGAGCCCTGCTGAGCCAGCTGAACGCCCAGGCCAAAGGCGATAACGCGGATGGTGCCCTGGAAGAAGGAGTCACCGATGCCGGAAAGCGGACCCATGAGGGAGGTCTTGACCGCGTTGATCGAATCGGGATCGAAGTTCTCGGGATCCTTGGCGTACTCCTCCTCCATGGAGGCGGCGAGGCCCAAGATGAAAGCGCTCGTCTGCGGGGTGCAGTTGTAGAACGCCATGTGACGGTGGTAAGCCTCTTTCTTAGCAGCGAGCTGCTTGGGGTCGGACTCATCCGGATAGAGGCGATCGAGCGTGGGAACCATGCCGTAGAGGAAGCCCATGTTCATCTGACGCTCGTAGTTCCAAGAGGCCTGGATGGCCCAGGAGCGCCAGAAGAACTGGCTGACCTTCTTGTTCAGGGACACGTCCTTGGTTGCGGTTGCCATAGTGTGTTCCTCCTTAGTCTTCGTCGTCTTCGAGCGGATCGTAGTCGGAATCGACACCGGCGGCTGCATGGGAACCGTTGAACTTGAAGCCCATGAAGACGACAGCCAGGCACACACCGATCAGAGCGACCGCGATGACGGACAGGTTGAGGTAAGCGGCGAGCAGGAAACCGATGAACAGGAACGGAGTCATACCCTTCTTGATCATCACGGTGAGCAGCAGGGCCAAGCCGTAGGCGGTCATGATCTTGGTCGAAACGTTAAGACCAGTGGACAGCCACTCGGGAACCATGTTGACGATGGCCTGAACCAGGTCGGTGCCAACAAAGACGGCGAGGAAGATTGGCAGGAAGTACATGACGGCGTACAGACCGGAGCCGGCGCAGATGTGCATGCGGTAGGCGGTCTTGAACTTTCCGTTATCGATCGCGCTATCTGCCACATGGGTAAGGGCGGCGATGATGGAACGGAACACGATGCCGAGGAGCTGACCCAGGACGGCGACCGGGATGGCGATCGTCATGGCGGTCTCGGCGGAAGCATCGGTCAGGCACGCAAAGGCAGCGGCCACGATGCCGCCCAGGACCATATCGGGCGGAACGGCGGCGCCGACCTGCACCAGGCCCATGGACACGAGCTCGACGGCGGCACCGACGGCAAGGCCGGTGGGCACATCGCCCAGCAGCAGACCGACGAGCGTAGCGCCAACGAGGGGCTGCTCGAAGTTAAGACGACCGAGCAGGCGGGAGTCCCACATGCAGAACACGCCGACGAGGCCGACGAGCACCGCACTGATGAACGTATTCATACCCTTCTCCTTTCAGTCAGGCAAAAGCCTGGTTGATTACAGCTTGGCGTCGATGTCGACGCTCTGATACGTAGGGGTCTGCTGGACATAGAGCTTGATGCCCATGTCGAGCAGCTGGTTGACGTCTGCCTTCTGGGTGGCGTCGAGGAAGACGGAGCTGTCCTTGCCGCCGACCTGATCGGCACCGTCGTGGTTGGCGGTGGCGCCCAGGTTGATGGCGTCGAGCTTGTAGCCCTGGCAGAACTGCAGCATCTCGGCAGTGTTGCCAAAGACGAACATGACGCGCTCGCCGAGGGTGTTGAGCTTGTCCATCTTGGCGAGGGCACGCTCGACGGTGAAGACGTTCAGGCGAACGCCCTGGGGCTTGGCCAGCTTAAGAGCGCCCTTCTTGATGTCATCGTTGGCGGCAGCGTTGTCGACGACGATGATGCGCTCGGCCTGAACCTTGGTGGTCCAGGTAAAGACGACCTGGCCGTGCAGCAGACGGTAGTCAAGACGTGCGAGGACGATCTTGGCGGGACCGGAGCTGTGACGGGGCGCCTTGGCCTTCTTGGCGGGAGCCGCGGCAGCCTCGACCGGTGCGTTGGGGTTGGTCAGGCCGGTGCGGGCCTCGTTGATGAGGGCCGCGAGCTCGGCGCCCTTGACGGGGACGGGGCTCATAGCGAGCGTCAGTGCCAGCGGAATGTTGAAACCGCTGACAACCGTGAACTTCGTGCCGTTCTTGGAAAGCTCGACCATGTTGTTGTTGACCGAGCTGCCGAGCATATCGGTCAGCACATAGACGGTGTCGTCCGCGTTGAACGTGGCGATCATGGCGTCCACCTTATTGGTGATGGGCTCCTTGTCGTCACGAGCAAGCGACACGACGTGGACGTTCGACACGTCGCCGAGAACCATCTCGAGCGTGTCTTTGGCGCCTGCGGCCAGGCCGCCATGAGATGCGAGAATGATCTGATTCATCTTGCCTCCTCCTTTTCGTTATGGTCATTATAACGTCTTATACGTTGCGGATATTGCTAATTAGTATAAAGACCGTTCGCGGATGAAAAACGACCGTTTACGGGTTTAACGTACTCGAAACGTTGGCGCAGGGCAGGCCGGCGCTGGCTTGACGGCGCCCATTCAAGCGTTCCGCTCATCCCCTATCGCACAAAGTACCAGGGGCTTTCCTGCACGGTGGGCTCCAACGCGATGCCGGTGCGCTCCTTAAACAGATCCATGTCCTGCGATTTCTCCGTCCACCACGCGTTGGGCTTAAAGGTCATGCTCTCAACAACATGACCGACAAACACACTGTTGCGCAGCTTGGAGAAGTCGGTGTTCATAATCAGGATGGACGCGAGCACCAGCACGATGCCCAGGACCTTGATCACGCCGGCGGGCTCGGCATAGACACCAATGCCCACCAGTACCGTGACGACCGTCTCGAATGACATTACGACGGGAACTTTCGATGTCTCGAGCCCCATGGACAGACCCTGCATATATAAGATGTAAGCCACGGCTGTGGGGATGAGTCCAAAGCCAAGGAACAGCAGCAGCAGCTGTGGCGACATTGCCGCGGCGACATCCGGCCACGGAGCCGCCATAACCGCACCGCCAAAAACAAAGCCCCAAAACGTGACAGCCAGCGGGTGGACCGTCTTGGTTGCTATCCGGCTAAACACCGCGAGCGACGCACCACAAAGGCCTGCAATCACGCCCGACGTGACGCCCCAAACCGAAAAATGAAAACCGGAAAGGTCGCCATTGGTCACCGCAAGCACGCAGCCAACGATGTTAAAGACAATGGCAACGAGCTTGTTGGGGGTCACGTCCTCGCGATAAAGCACGCGGCCAAGCATGACGCCAAACACCGGCGAGGTGTAGAGCAGCACCGAGGCCGTAGACATACCTACCTCGCGCATGCACTCGTAATAGCAGGTGTTGGCGGCGGCTAAACCGACGATACCGACAAGCGCGCAGGGGACGAGCTCTTTGGGGCTTGCCTTGAATAGCGCCAGGGGACCCTGAGCCACGGTAGACCCCTCACCCGGACGGCAGCCCATAAACATCAGGACCGGCGCCAAGATAAGCGCTCCGACCAACAAGCGAAAGGCCGCCATGCTCTGAGACGAAACGTCCATGGCCGCAATGCCGTTTACAAAGATTCCGATGCTGCCCCACATAAGCGCGGCGATCAGCACCAGCACATAGCCCAGATTGCTTTTCTTCAACGCAGCCTCCTCGGTATTGTTTCCAATATGTTTCATACTACGTTATAGTCGTTATATACATTTTTCAAGACACAAATCGGCGAACGAGGAAATGATTCCCAGGAGTGTCCCCAAGTGCCGGCACAAAAGGAACGTCCCCAAGTGCCAACCACGGCAACGCCGACGTTTTGGCAATGTCAGCGAGCGCCCGTCATTTGAGCCAAGGTGCCGTGAAATGAAAAGGCGCTGACCTTCTGGTCGCGTCTTTGAAATTGAACGGCAGATTGGCCAAATGCCGGGTGCGCAGCGTCGGCCGGTCCGCCGTTCGGTAGAACGGCGGAACCAATATCCCCTAGTAGTCCAGCTTCCACATGTAGCGGCGCGTCATGTAGTCCTTGTGGGTGACGGCAGAGAGCGCACGCATGTACACGTTGTTGAGGATCGGGGCAAAGATCAGGTGGTTGAAGTACTCGCTCACGCTGTCCTTGATGTCGTTGAGGCCGAGCTCCTTGGCGTCGAGCTGATAGACGCGCTCGCCACCGTACTGGTTGACGAAGCGGATGCCGCGCTCGTCGTTGCAGCGGCTGCGGCCGACGCTGATGAGCTGGAACAGCGAGGTGCGCTTGTCCAAGATCTCGAAGGGGCCATGGAAGAAGTCACAGGTGTTGATGGTGCAGGAGTCGATCTGCAGCATTTCCTGCACGTTGCAGATGCTAAAGACGTAGGCGGCACCAAAGAGCGGGCCCTGAGCCATGACATTAATGCAGGGCTTGTCGGCGTTCTGCTCGGCCCACTTGGCAGCAAGCGGACGGGTGTACTCGACGGCCTTGCGATAGATGGGGTCGACCAAGTCGAAAGCGGCCATAGCGGTCTCGTACTCGGCATAGCCCTCGGTCTGCTGCGTGAGCTCCATGGCGATCATGGTCACGACGGCGGAGTTGGTACGGCCCATGCAGGACTCGTCGACGGCCAGGCTGTCATACTGGATCTTGTAGTCGCAGACCTCGGTGAGGCCGGACTCGTCAACATAGATTGCGATGGTGCTGGCGCCGTGGTCCTTGGCGACCTGGGCGGCGACGATGGTCTCCTTGGTGCCGCGCATGGACACGACGACGGCCAGGGTGTTCTCGTTGACGTAGGCCGGGGTGGCGTGCACGAACTCGTTGCTGGTGTAGCTGGAGCTCACGACCTGCATGGCCTCGTGCTCCATAAAGTACTGGGCAGGATAGTTGCCGCCGTTGGGTCCGCCGGCGCCAATCCACACGACGCGCTTGATGCCGCCCTTGTCTGCCTTGTCAGCCAAAACCTGGGAGACGACATCCTTAACCTGTTCCTGAGTAGTCATCGTGCATCAGCCTTTCTTCTCGTTTGATGCTCATCACAGGCATACAAGTTACATACATGTTTTGGTTATGTCGACTAGTTGTATGCTATATTTGTCTTAGAAATTAAGCTGATCCGGTTTTCGATAACTTGCTACCAGCGGTTTTGTTGTTGTATTGAATACATGCTTGATTAGATTCGCATACAGGTTAGATACAGGTTGATCGCATGAACGCTTCGTCTAAAAAGAAACTGGCCCAATACGAGCGCTTGGCGGGCATGCTGCGCGACCGCATCGCTTCCGGCACCTACGCACGCGAGGACAAGCTGCCGTCCGAGATGGAACTCATGGACGAATCGGGGCTGTCGCGCAGCACCGTGCGCCATGCCCTTAAGGTGCTCGTTGATGAGGGTCTGGTTCGAACCGAGCGCGGGCGCGGCGCCTTTGTGGCCGACACGCCGGCGCTCCACGAGAACAACCTGGTGTTTTCGAGCTATACGGCGCAGGTCCAGGGTCAGGGCATGAAGCCCACCACGCGCACGGTGGACTCGGGCTTTACCAAGGCGGGCGGCAGCATAGCTAAGTTCTTTGATGCCGCCGTGGGCAGCAAGCTCGTCAAACTTGTCCGTCTGCGCTATCTGGACGATGCGCCGCTGTGCCTGGAGACCACCTATCTACCACCGAGCTTTGAGGCACTCATCGACCGCGATATCAACGGTTCGCTCTACGCCACGCTGCGCCAAGAATTCCATCGCGCGCCGGCACAGGGGCATAAGACCTTTGAAGTGTGCTATGCCTCGCAAAACGAGGCGTTTTTGCTCAACGTTGAGCGCGGGCAGGCGCTGATCCTGATCACCGACTACGTCTACGACACCGACGGCCGCCCGCTCCATGTCTCCAAGCGCATCCAGCGCACCGACCGCGCCAAATACACCGAGCCCATCGGCTAGCGCACCAAACGAGGCAAAATGTACCTAATAAACGTTTTACCTGCGGTTTTTATTAAATCTCAAGCCGGCATGGCGCAAATGCCAACATCGCCTGGCAACACACGCCGCCCAAGCTCAACTGTTCCTGCCCAGAATATCCAGCACCGTAAACCTAAGTGAGTAGACTTTTCGCGACCTGCCGAGCACACCCAAAACAGCCACCTCTGTGACCTGCGGTTTTACTAAAGCAGATACGCTTTGTGGTCAGCCTGCGCCAAAAAGTCTACTCACTTAGCTCGCAAGGCGTGCCGAGGGGACAATCCAAGTCAAAATAGCGTACGAACGCCGCGCTTCTTGCGGCGATTTGATACCACAAGACAGCCAAAAACCCGCCAAAAAGGGACAGGTTTATTTTGGTCGGTTTTATCTGGGGTTTTGCTACATCCGCAGGTTGAACCTATTAATCAAACGGCCCAACGCAAAGGCCGCCGCGAAGGAATTCACATCCTTCGCGGCGGCCCTTAACGTTTGCCCAGATAAAACCTGCCAAAATAAACCTGTCCCTAAATGGTAGGTTTGGGGAGGTCGGGGAACCAGGTTGGTTTGGGCTGGTTGGGGGTGCGCTCGGCTAGAACCAGCTCCATCCAACACATGTCGTACCAGCGGCCGAACTTTTGAGCGCAGCGGTCGAAGGCACCCACCAGGCGATACCCCATATGGGCATGGAAATCCTGACTGTTATGCGTCAGGTATTCGTCGTCCTTGTCGTGCGGCACGGCAATGAGTGCGCACATGTTGGTGATGCCCATCGCGATCAGGCATTGCTTGAGTGCGTCGTGCAGCCTGCGGCCCAGCCCGCCGTGGCGCACATCGCGCGCCAGGTAGATCGATGTCTCGACCGACCAGTCGTATGCCTCGCGGCTGTTAAGCGGACTCACATAGGCATAGCCTACCGGCTGCCCGTCCAGCTCCATCACCAGATACGGATAGCGCTCGAGCGTGCGCTCGATGCGCCCGGCGAACTCCTCAACGCTCGGCACCTCGTATTCGCAGGTTATCGCCGTCTCGCGCACATATGGCTCATAGATGGCAAGCAACGCCGACGCGTCATCGGGCGCCGCCAGGCGAATCGTCGGCTCGGACATCTCGGTCATACAACCCTTCTCCCCCAAAAGCAAGGGCCACCCTGCGCCAAACCCAGCGCAAGGCGGCCCCTCGTCATTACATCAGGCTACAGGACAGCCGCCAACGCGTCGATGTCCTCCTGCGTCGTAGCCCAGCTGGTGCAAAAACGCACCACCGTGTGGGTCTCGTCGTACTTTTCCCAGTACTCGATCGAGGCATGCTCGCGAATGCGGGCCATGTCCTCGTTGGGCAGAATCACAAACTGCTGGTTCGTGGGCGTCTCCAAAAAGAACTGGTAGCCGCGCTCGTGCAGCACGCGACGAAGCGCCCGCGCGGTTTCAATTGCCTGTCGACCAATCTCAAAATACAGGCCATCGGTAAAGAGCGCCTCAAACTGCACGCCCGTCAGGCGGCCTTTGGCCAACAGTGCGCCATGCTGCTTAATACGCGGAATGGGATGCGCCGGGGCGTGCATGCCGCAGAACACCACAGCCTCGCCGCAGAGCGCGCCGCACTTGGTGCCGCCGATGTAGAACACGTCACACAGCTGCGCCAGCTCGGGCAGGGTAATGTCGCACTCATCGGCCGCCAGCGCATAGGCTAGGCGAGCACCGTCCACAAACAGCGGAATCTCATGCTTCTGGCACACCGCGTGAATCGCCGCGAGCTCGGCCTTGGAGTACAGCGTGCCGTACTCGGTCGATAGGCTCACGTACACGGCGCCCGGGAACACCGTGTGCTCGTAGCTCTCGTTTTCGTAGAACACCTGAATATAGTTCTCGAGGTCCTCGGCGTGCATCTTGCCCTCGTAGCCGGGGATGGTGAGCACCTTGTGGCCGCCAAACTCGATGGCGCCCGCCTCGTGGCAAGCGACGTGGCCAGTCTCAGCAGCAACGACGCCCTCGTACGGCGCGAGCAGCATGTCGATCACCGTCGCGTTGGCCTGCGTGCCGCCCACCAGAAAAAACACGTCGGCATCGGGGGCCTGGCAGGCCTCGCGGACAAGTTGCTTGGCACGCTCGGTATGCGCATCGGTACCGTAGCCAGGCTGCGGCTCCATGTTGGTATCGACGAGCGCCTGCAGCACTGCCGGATGTGCGCCGTGGGAATAGTCGTTGTTAAACGCGAGCATGGCAATCCTCTCTTACCGGGTATCGGCCAGATGATTCAAACGGAGCTATTGTACGCCGTTGGGATAGGCAATGCGCGCGGCAAGGCACTCAAGTGCCAGTACCAGGGCAAAGCCGCAGCTCACGTCACTCAAAAAGTGCGCCCCGATCACGATACGGCCAAAGGCGACGAGCGCCGCGACCACAACCGCCGTCCAAAAGACCACGCGGCGGCGCGACGGTTTTTCCTTAAAGGCCGCCGCGGGAAGCCCGGCGAGCATAAGGCCGATCGCCGCATGCGCCGTGTGTCCGCTCGCAAACGACTTGAACCCGTCCTTGATCACGCCGGCGGCGATATAGGTCCACTTGTCGGGATTGCCGATCACCCACCACGGCTGAAAATTGAGCCCCGGCGTGACCTCGATCACGCGCATGCGCGGGCGCGACCACAACGGCTTAACAATGACGTTGAGGATGATGGCCTGAGCGGTCCACACGGCCAGTACCATCAACGCCCAGCGCGTAAGCTCGTCGGGGTCGGTGTCGCGCGTGAGGCGATAGACGATAAGGTTGGCAGCGATGACCAGCACAAACGTCAGCACCAACTGAACCGCGATGAGCTTGCCGCCGACGCGCAGGGACGAAACGATCTCGTAGCCGGTCAGGCCAACGTTGACGAGGATGCCCAGCACGGCGAGCCACTTGCTCGTCTTGGAATCGGGTCGTGCCGAGCGCACGAGCATAACGCCCGCGACACTCGCCGTCAGCTCAAACGGCAGCTCGCCGGCCGCCCCGATAAAGCGGCCGTACATGCTGCCGATGTTGAACAGCGCGCTCGAGATCTGATAATCGAAGAAACTGCCCACGCCCAGACAAAGGCACAGGACAACCGCGATAATGGCGACATCTTTCTTATAGATGTATCCGAACATGCTTTCCTTTCGATGGGGTCAAAATCAACCTGCGAGGCGGCGGGGCAAAGAGCAGCTGATAGCTCCGTCCCGCCACGCCCCTACTTGTTAGTCGTCGTCGCTGGCACCCAGCTGCTGCAGCAGCATGAGCGCGGCCGCCACCGGGCCGGTGCCGTCGCTGGCGTCGAGGCCGCGGCCCAGGCCGCTGCCCGCGCCGGCGCCCGCCTTGTAGGGCACCGACAGCTTGCGACTCTTGGGGAAGTTCACCGCGCCATAGCGGGTCTTTAGTTCAAAGGCCACCTTCTTGGGCACGTCGACGCCCAAAAACGTGATGCGGCCGCCACTGAGCGTGACGCTCTCGAGCCCCAGGCGCTCGCCGCGAATGCGGATGCGCGCGCGATTGAACAGGTTGAGTCCCGCCAACGGCAGCTCGCCATGCGCGGCCTCGGTCTCCTCCTGCACCCCGTCGACACTCTCCAGGTCCTCAGCCGCAGCGAGCTTGCGGTACACGAGCACGCGCTGGTCCACCGCCGGCAGGTACTCCTCGGACAAGAAGTAGTCGGCCGGCAGGTTAATGCCCACGCTCGCCGCCTCCACGCCGGCGTCGTCATCGCCGCGCGCCTCGGCCACTGCCTGACCCAGCATCTGCGTAAACAGGTCAAAGCCCACACTCGACAGGTTACCGTGCTGCTCGGCACCCATAAGCGAACCGGCACCGCGGATCTCCAGGTCGCGCATGGCGATGCGCATGCCGCTGCCCAGGTCTTGGAACTCGGAAAGCGCGGTCAGGCGCGCCGTAGCCTCCTCGGTAAGCGGCAGCTCGCCGGGGAACATAAAGTACGCGTATGCCTGCGTGGCCGAGCGGCCCACGCGGCCCTTGAGCTGGTAGAGCTGTGCCAGGCCCAGACGCTGCGAGTCCTCGATGATGAGCGTGTTGGCGGTCGCGTTGTCGATACCGCTCTCAACGATGGTCGTGGCGATAAGCACGTCGATCTTCTTGGTCGCGAACTCGATCATCACGTCCTCGACCTCGCGCGGGCTCATCTTGCCGTGCGCCACGCCCACGCGCGCCTCGGGCGCGGCCTCGTGCACGCGCGCCACAGCATCGTCGATGGTCTTGACGCGGTTGGACACGTAGTACACCTGACCGCCGCGGCCCACCTCCAGGCGAATCGCCGCACTCACCACGTCGGGGTCGTACTCCCCCACGTGTACGATCACGGGACGACGCCCGGTCGGCGGTGTGGTGATCAGGCTCATGTCGCGCACGCCGCTCGTGGCCATCTGCATGGTTCGCGGAATAGGCGTTGCCGAGAGCGTGAGCACGTCGATTTGCTCGCGCAGGTTTTTGAGCTGCTCCTTGTGCTGCACACCAAAGCGCTGCTCCTCGTCGATGATCACCATGCCCAGGTTCTTGGGGTTCACATCGGCCGAAAGCAAGCGGTGCGTGCCGATGAGCACATCAATCGTGCCCTCGGCAAACGCCTTAAGCGCGCGCTTTTGCTGCGCCGGCGTGCGGAAGCGGCTGAGTACCTCGACCTCAAGGCCAAACGGGGCAAAGCGTTCAAAGAATGTCTCGTAGTGCTGCTGGGCCAGAATGGTCGTGGGGCAGAGCACCATGACCTGGCGGCCGGAGTCCACGCACTTAAAGGCCGCGCGCAGGGCGACCTCGGTCTTGCCAAAGCCCACGTCGCCGCACAGCAGGCGGTCCATGGGCTTGGGCGCCTCCATGTCGGCCTTGATGTCGGCGATAGCCTCCAGCTGGTCACGCGTCTCGTCGTAGGGGAAACTCTCCTCCATCTCGATCTGCTCGGGCGTATCGGGCGGACAGGCGATACCGGTAATCGACGAGCGGCGCGTATACAGGTCGACCAGGTCAAACGCCAGCTTTTTGGCATTCTTGCGCGCCTTGTTGGTAGCCCGCGTCCAGTCGGCGGTGTTGAGCCTGGTCAAGCGCGGTTTATCGCCGTCGGGACCAACATAGCGCGTAATGCGGTCAACCTGCTCCAGCGGCACGTAGAGCTTGTCGCCATCGGCGTATTCCAGCAAAAAGTAGTCGCGTTCCTTGCCGCCCACTTCCTGGCGCGCGATCTCGCTAAAGAGCGCGATACCGTGGGTAGCATGCACCACGTAGTCGCCCGGCTTAAACGGGAAGGTGATCTGTGTAATGTCAACCTTGCGGCGGCTGCGCGCGCGGTTGGCATCCATGCGAGCGTTGAGGTCGGCGATCGAGAACACGGCCAGGTTGGCATCGGGCACCACCACGCCCTGCGGCAAGGCGGCATCGACAAAGGTCACACGTCCGCGCGAAATAGTGGGCACGGCGGTGCCGGCGGCAGCCTGCGCGGC